>NZ_JBYSYA010000009.1:0-229642 GCF_058782785.1 Cupriavidus sp. FW306-01-F10A | reverse complement strand
ACCTGGCGCGCGCCGGCCGCGTGCCCGACGTGACCGTCGGCGCGCAGGCCGAGCACTATCCGGTCTCGGCCACCAATACCAACGGCAGCGGCAACAGCTACGGCGTGTTCCTGACGATCCCGCTGTACGTGCGCCACAGCAACGGCGGCGAGGCCCGCCGCGCCGAGGTGGACTACTACGCCGCGCTGGACGACCGCAACCGCGTGCTGCTGGAAGCCGGCAATGAGATGGAACGGCTGCGCAGCCAGCTCGAAGCCGCGCGCCAGTCACTGCGGCAGATGCGCGACGACGTGCTGCCCGCCGCCGAAAGCGTGGCCGGCAGCGCCGAGTTTGCCTACGGCAAGGGCGCCACCGGCGTGCTCGACCTGCTCGATGCCCGCCGCGCGCTGCGCCAGACCCGGCTCGATGCCGTCAGCGCCCAGGGCGATTACGCCAAGGCCCTGTCGGCCTACCGCGCGGCGCTGCAGACCTCCACGACCGGCATTGCGACGAGCTCGCGTCCCTGAACCGCAGTCCCAGCGAATCCAATGCACTCCCTCCTGTCACGCATGTCCCGCCGCATGTCTTCCGTCCATTTCCCCGCCGGCCTGCCCGCACGGCTTGCTGCCCTGTCCCTGTGCGCGCTGGCGCTGGCCGCCTGCGGCAAGTCTGAAGCGCCCAAGGCCGATGACGATCCCAAGGTCAGCGGCAATACCATCCAGTTCCCGGCCAGCGTGAAGACGCTGCCGGGCATCGCCGGCGAATCCGCCAGGACCGGCGGCGAGCGCATGCTGAGCCTGCCCGGCCGGCTGGTGTGGAACGAGGACAAGACCGTGCGCGTGTCGACGCCGTTTGCCGGCCGCGTCACCGAGATCCTGGTGCAGCCCGGTGCCACCGTGAAAGCGGGCCAGCCGCTGGCCAGCCTGACCTCGCCCGATTTCGGCGTGGCCCAGGCCGATGCGCGCAAGGCCGCCGCCGACAGCGCGGTCGCGGCCAAGGCGCTGGCACGGCAGCGCGAGCTGTACGGCGCCGGCATCATCGCGCAGAAGGAGCTGGAGCAGGCGCAGGCCGACGCCGCGCGCGCCGCGGCGGACCTGCAGCGCACCCAGGCGGCGCTGGCCCAGTACGGCGCGGCCGCCTCAGGCATCGTAAACCAGCGCTTTGCGCTGCGCAGCCCGATCGACGGCCTGGTGGTCGAGCGCAACATCAACCTCGGCATGGAGCTGCGCCCCGACCAGCCGCCCGCCGCGCCGTTGTTCCTCGTGACCGATCCGACCACGCTGTGGGCACAGGTCGATGCGGGCGAGGCCGACCTGAGCCTGTTCAAGCCGGGCGTGGACGTGCAGCTCACCACCGCTGCCTGGCCCGGCGAGACCTTCTCCGGCACCGTGGTCAAGATCGCCGACTATGTCGATCCCACCGCGCGCAGCATCAAGGTGCGGCTGAACGTGCCCAACCCGGAGCGCCGCCTGAAGGCGGAGATGTTCGTCACCGCGAAGCTGCCGGCCGCGTCGTTCAAGGGCATCGCCGTGCCGTCCAAGGCCGTGTTCCTGGCCGACAACCGCAACTATGTGTTCGTGCGCACCGCCGCCAATACCTTCGAGCGCCGCCTGGTGCGCGTGGGCGTGACGCTGCCCGGCACCACCGAGCTGCTTGAAGGCGTGAAGGACGGCGAGACCGTGATCACCGACGGCAACCTCTACCTGCAGGACATCCTGCGCGATGCCACTGCCGTGAACGCGGCGCGTGCGTCCGAGAAGAAGTGAGGACGGCCGCCACATGATTTCGCGCATCGTCAGCTTTGCCCTGCACCAGAAGCTCTTTGTCTGGCTGGGCCTGCTTATCTTCGTCGGGGGCGGCCTGGCTGCATTCAAGAACCTGCCGATCGAAGCTTTCCCGGATGTCTCCGACATCCAGGTCAACGTCATCACGCTGTACCCGGGCCGCGCCGCCGAAGAGGTGGAGCGCCAGGTGACCATCCCCATTGAAACCGCGCTGGCCGGAACGCCCAACGCGGTGCGGGTGTTCTCGCATACGCAGTTCGGCCTGTCGTTCATGATGGTGACCTTCAACGACAAGGCCACCGACGTGACCGCGCGCCAGCAGATCCTGGAGCGCCTGCGCAGCGTGGACCTGCCCGACGGCGTGCATCCGGACCTGGCGCCGCTGTCCACCGCGATCGGCGAGATCTACCGCTTCCGCCTGACTGGCAAGGGCTATACCGCGCAAGAGCTGCGCACGCTGCAGGACTGGGTGGTGGAGAAAAACCTGCGCCAGGTGCCAGGCGTGGCCGACCTGGTCACCATCGGCGGCACCATCAAGCAGTACGAGGTCAATCCCAACCTGGCGCGCATGCGCGATGCCAAGATCTCGCTGTCGCAGCTGTTCACTGCGCTGCAGCGCGCCAACGCCAATGCCGGCGGCGGCGCCGTGGCGCACGGCCGGCAGCAGTTCCTGCTGCGCTCGCTGGGCAGCTTCCGCACCTCGGCCGATATCGCCAACGTGGTGGTGGCCGAGAACCAGGGCACCCCGATCCTGGTCAAGGACATCGCCGACGTGAGGGTCGGCAGCGCGCCGCCGCAAGGCCTGATGGGCCAGGACGACGAGGACGACATCGTCTCGGGCATCGTGGTGATGCGCAAGGGCGAGAACCCGTCGCTGGTGCTGGAGGCGCTGAAGAAGAGGATCGACCTGCTGGACGACCAGATCCTGCCCAAGGGCGTGAAGATCGTGCCGTACTACGACCGCTCCACGCTGATCGACAAGACCCTGCACACGGTGTTCGGCAACCTGGTCGAGGGCGCGCTGCTGGTGATGGCGGTGCTGTACCTGTTCCTGGCCAACGTGCGCGCCGCGGCAATCGTGGCGCTGATCATCCCGCTGGCGCTGTTGTCGACCTTCATCGGCCTGACCTGGGTGGGCATTCCGGCCAACCTGTTGTCTCTGGGCGCGATGGACTTCGGTATCATCGTCGACGGCGCGGTGATCGTGGTCGAGAACATCTTCAAGCGGCTGGGCGAGCTCAAGGCGCAGCAGATCAAGGACAGCAAGGCGCGCCTGCATGCGATCCTGCAGGCCACCACGGAAGTGGGCCGTCCGACCGTGTTCTCGATGGTCATCATCATTGCGGCGCACATCCCGATCTTCACGCTGCAGCGGCACGAGGGCAAGATCTTCGCGCCGATGGCCTACACGGTCACGGGCGCGCTGATCGGCTCCCTGATCCTCTCGCTGACGCTGGTGCCGCTGCTGTGCCACCTGCTGCTCACCAAGAACATCGCGCACGACGACAACTTCATCGTGCGCCACTGCAAGCGGCTCTATGAGCCGATGCTGGCTTGGGCGCTGGACCACAAGAAACTGGTGGTAGGCTCGGCGCTGGGCCTGCTGGTAGTGACCGTGGGCGTGGGCAAGTTCCTCGGCAGCGAGTTCCTGCCCGAGCTGGACGAAGGCTCGATGTGGGTCAGCTTCGACCTGCCGGCATCGGTCTCGACCGACGAGGCGCGCGACCAGGCGCGGCTGCTGCGCAGCGTGATCCGCAAGACCCCGGAGGTCAATACCACCATCTCCAAGGTCGGCCGCCCCGACGACGGCACCGATCCCAAGCTGATCAACACCGTCGAGATCCTGGTCGACCTGAAGCCCGAGAAGCAATGGCGCGACGGCTTCAACAAGCGCGCCATCATCGGCGAGATCGACAAGAACCTGCGCCAGCTCCCCGGCATCGAGCCCAATTTCTCGCAGCCGGTGCGCGACAACATCCTGGAGAGCATCTCGCAGATCAAGGGCCAGATCGTGATCAAGGTGCAGAGCGACAGCCTGGAGCAGAACAAGAAGGTGGCCGACCAGATCCTGGCCAACGTGCAGACGGTCAAGGGCGTGATGCGCGCCTTTATCGACCGTGACGGCGAACTGCCGCAGTACGTGCTGGAGTTCGACCGGGCCCAGGCCGCGCGCTACGGCATCAACGTGGCCGACGTGCAGGACCTGATGGAAACCGCGCTGGCCGGCAAGGCCGCGACCGAGCTGTGGGAGGGCGAGAAGCACTTCAGCGTGGCCGTGCGCCTGAAGCCGTCGGAGCGCGCGCTGCCGAACCTGCCCAATATCTTCATGCAGACCGCGGACGGCGCGCAGGTGCCGCTGTCGCAGCTGGTGACCTTCCGCGCGGCATCCGGCGCGATGAACATCAGCCGCGAGAACGGCCAGCGCACCACCTCGATCGGCATCTTTATCCGCGACCGCGACATGGGCAGCGTGGTCAAGGACATGCAGAAGCTGGTGGCGAAAAACGTCAAGGCCGACGACGTCAAGATCAGCTGGTCGGGCGAGTTCGAGAACCAGGAGCGCGCCATGGCGCGGCTCTCGATCGTGGTGCCGCTGTCGGTGCTGGTGATCTTCCTGCTGCTGTTCAATGCGTTCAAGTCGTTCAAGAGCGCCACGCTGATCATCTCGAACATCCCGTTCGCGCTGATCGGCGGCGTGTTCGCGCTGTTCCTGACCGGCATCCCGCTGTCGGTGTCGGCGGCGATCGGCTTTATCGCACTGTTTGGACAGGCGGTGCTCAATGGCGTGGTCATGGTGACTTACTTCAACCAGCTGCGCGATGAAGGCATGCCGGTGCGCCAGGCGGTGCTGACCGGCTCGATGGACCGGCTGCGCACGGTGCTGATGACCGCGCTGCTGGCCATGCTGGGTTTGTTCCCGATGGCGATCTCGCGCGCCATCGGCTCGGAGACGCAGCGCCCGCTGGCCATCGTCATCATCGGCGGGCTGATCACCGCCACCATGCTGACGCTGATCGTGCTGCCCACCTTGTATGAATGGATGGTGGGGCGCAACTGGCCGGACGAAGAGGGCGAAGCGCCTGACGAGAACCGGTTGACGCCGTCGATTCTGGGCTGACGGCCGCCCTGCTTGACTGGCAATTTGCGCCCCTCTCCCGCGCAGCGGGAGAGGGGCGCCTTGTTCTGCGGCACGCATGCTCGCCCGCCGTCGCACACATGACGCGCTGACCGCACCATCCCCCCTCAGCAACCAGGTGCATGCCCCGCCGCGTGCCTCGCCCGCATTGCAATGTCGGAATAGTCTGACGCGCCTTTCGGAACCGGACGCCTGCTTCCCATACCCCCCCGGGCCTACTCTGTACTTACGGCATGGCCAGCAGCATAGCCGCCGGCCTCTCATGCGTACCTTTACGCAATCACCCGGAAAGGAGATCGACATGTTGAAGAAATGGCTGACCGCAGCAGTGTGTTCGATGATGGTTGCCGCACCGGCGGGATTTGCGCTGGCGCAGATGACCGCACCAACAACCACGTCCGGAACGGCTGCAACCGGGGCAAGGGCAGACTATGACGCCGCGGTGAAGCAGGCTGATGCGGACTACAAGGCTGCCTCCGCCAAGTGCAATGGCATGAAGGACAACGCCAAGGACGTCTGCAAGGCCGAGGCCAAGCGCGACCGCGATGTGGCCAAGGCCCAGGCCGAAGCCCGCCGCGACGGCACGCAGAAGGCGACCGCCAAGGCCGAGAAGACCAAGGCTGACCGCGACTATGACGTAGCCAAGGAAATGTGCGACGACAAGAAGGGCAACGACAAGGACGTCTGCAAGAAGGACGCCAAGGCCGCCCATGAAAAGGCACTGATGGCTGCCAAGGTCGACAAGGCCGCGGCGACCGGCACCAGTGCCGACGTGGCCGAAACCCGCGCCGACGCGAAGAAGGACGCCACCGACGCCGCCTACAAGGCCGACAAGGAACGCTGCGACGCGATGTCGGGCGATGCCAAGGACAAGTGCCAGGCCGATGTGAAGGCCAAGTACGGCAAGTAAGCCTTCGCGGCATCCCGCCAGCATTGGCGGGCCACGCACCGCACCACCCGCAAGGGGACGCCTCCGATGGCGCCCCCTTGCCATCGGATGAAGGAGCACGAGATGAACTGGGACCAGATCGAAGGCAAATGGGAACAAGCGAAGGGCAAGATCAAGGAGAAGTGGGGCAAGCTGACCGACGACGACATCGCGCAGATCAACGGCAAGCGTGACCAGCTTGCCGGCCGCATCCAGGAGCGCTATGGCTACACCAAGGAGCGCGCCGAGGAAGAAATGAAGGAGTGGGAACGGGACACGCGCTGGTAAGCAGTGCGTGGCAGCAAGGCAAGGCGGGACGCCAGCGGGCGTCCCGCCTTGCTGTTTGCGTGCCGCGCGTGCTCGATACCCCGGCACCCCCGGAACGAGGGGGGCGCCGGCGCGTATCGCACAGCATTAAGCGCGGATTAGCTCTGAATGCAACCGAATGATGCACGCGCCACCCGCGCAGGGCATAACATGTCGCGTCGCCGACCCTGCCATCCGCCCGGCTTGCCTTCGCGCTCCGCATGTACGCAGCCTTGCCCGCCTTCGTCTCGTCGATCTTCCTCGGTTACGGCCTCTATGTACTGGTGACCAAGGGCGTGACGCGCGTCTCCACTTCGTTCTTCCTGCTGTGCGTGACCACCTTCGCCTGGCAGGGCACGTGGGTGTTCCTGTTCCAGTCCTCGCATCCCGATGTGGCGCTGGTGCTGGCCCGGCTCGGCTACCTCTTCATCCTGTTCCTGCCGACCACGTTCTACCACTTCATCGCCGAAGTCACCGAGAGCCGCCGCGAGCGGCCGCTGCTGCTGGCCTCGTACGGACTGAGCCTGGTGCTGGCGGTGCTGCTGCTGACCACCGACCAGGTAGTCTCCGGCTACTACAGCTATTTCTTCGGCGACTATCCCAGGGCCGGCCCGCTGCATCCGCTGCACCTGGTGCAGACGGTGCTGGTGGCGCTGCGCAGCGCCTGGCTGCTGGTGGCGGCGCGGCGCAATGCGACAGCCGAACGCCGCAAGCGCTACAAGCTGTGCCTGGTGGCGGTGGCGCTCTATTCGCTGGCGGCGGTGGACTACGCCGTCAACTACGGCGCAGCGTTCTATCCGCCGGGCGTGGTGTTCGTGGCGGCAAGCCTGGGCATCCTGGCGGTCAGCGTGGTGCGCTACGACCTGATGCATCCGTATTCGCTGGCCGCCACCGTGGCGCACGAGGTGCGCACGCCGCTGGCGACCATCCGCATGCAGGCGCAGGAGCTGGCGCGCACCTGGCCGCAGGTGCTGCACGGCTACCGGCTGGCGGTCCAGCAGGGGCTGTGCGAGGACCGCATGCGGCCCGGCCAGCTTGAGCGCGTGTCGAGCCTGGTCGGCGCCATCACGCGGGAAGTCGATGGCACCAGCACCGTGATCGACATGGCGCTGGCCTCGGTCACGCTGGAGCGGCTGGACCGCAGCAGCTTTGCCCCGCACGGCATTGCCGACTGCGTGCATGCGGCGCTGGAGCGCTACCCGTTCCAGGGCGAGGAGCGCGGCTGCGTGCAGGTGCGCGGCATCGACGCGGGCTGGCGCTTTGTCGGCTCCGACACGCTGCTGGTCTACGTGCTGTTCAATCTGCTGAAGAACGCGCTGCATGCGATCCGCGCGGCCGGCGGCGGCCACATCGACATCACCGGCGCGACCGAGGGCCAGTACCACGTGATCCGCTTTCGCGACACCGGCCCGGGCATTGCGGCCGACGTCATGCCGCGCATCTTCGATCCGTTCTTCTCCACCAAGGCGCATGGCACCGGTGCCGGCCTCGGTCTGGCCTTCTGCCGGCGCGTGATCGAGACCTTCGGCGGGCGCATTGAGTGCGAGTCGGTGCCGGCCGTGCATACCACCTTTACCCTCAGCCTGCCGCGCTTCACCGCCATGGCCGACAGCCGGCTGCGCACCAGCACCGCCGGCTGAGCCACGGCCGGCGGTGCCGGATTCAGACCCGCGCGGGGTCAGCCGCGCCTGGCTCAGCTGGCCAGTGCCGGCAGCGCCAGTTCATATTCCCTGACCCGTTCGATGATGCCCGCCGGAAAGCGCGTGATGCGCTTTTGCCGGTCGGCGAAGACGATCTGCTGGTAGCCCAGCGACACCGGCTTGCCCCCCACGCAGAAGCGGAACAGCAGGTAGGCCGAGCACTGCCGCACCTGGAAGGTGTTCAGGTAGCAATCCACGCGCTGGAACGGGAACGTCTCCTCGACATACTCCTGGTGCGCGCGCTTGGTCACGAAGACGCCGCCGGCGGCCAGCAGGTTGTCGTGGATGCATTCATGGAACCACCGCTCCCGGCAAATGCCCTGCCACTCGAAATAGCGGGCGAAGTAGGTGTTCATAAAGGCATTGGAATCCTTGAGATAGATGTCGATCGCATGGTGGAAGGTCTTGTGCGAAGCGGTCTCGAACGCGTCGGGCGCCAGTTGGGCCGCGCCGCGGTTCAGGATTTGGGGGATCACGTCTCGCATCAACATAAGTTGACTCCTTGAGATGGCTGCAAGCGGCAGCCACGCCTGCCCCCGGGAAGGTTGGGCATGGTGGCATTCTGTCCGCTTGGGCAGTGGCAAGGTGGGCGCTGAAGTGGGGGTTGCGGCACGTTCCGGCGCGTGACGCACGGGCAACAAAAGCCCCGGAATGCACGCCCGGGCCTGGCAATACCGGAGCGGCATGGATCGGCGTTAACCCGAGTAGTCTAGGTTTATAGACTTTTATATAGTCGTCCGGCCAGGACGACTCCGGGCGGCCCTCGCATCGCCCTTTTCCCCGACATTCACCGGCGTTTCCCGACCTCCCGCCGCATGGCAGACACCACGTCCAGCGAACTCCTCGCGCGCAGCCGCCAGCCGGTCTACCTGCAGCTGGCCACCATCTTCCGCCGCCAGATCGAAAGCGGCGCCTGGCGCGAGGGTGAGCGCATCCCGTCGCTGGAAGAGCTGTGCCGCCAGTACGGCGTGGCGCGCATGACCATGCACCATGCCTTGTCGATGCTCGATGAAGAAGGGCTGGTGGCGCGCTCGCGCGGGCGCGGCACCTTCGTCAAGGCGCCGTGCCAGGCGCGGCGGCAGGTGTCGCTGTCGACCAGCTGGGACGAGGCGGTGGCGGTGGGCGCGCAACTGGACACCGAAGCGATGGTCGAATCCGCCGGCAACGTGCCGCTGCCCGCCGATCTCGGCATGCCGTGCCCCGGTGAGCGCGCCGCCGAATACCACTTCCTGCGCCGGCTGCACCGGCTGGAAGGGCGGCCGTTCGCGGTGGGCGAGGTCTATATCGAGGCCGGCGTCTTTGCGCGCGAGCCCGAGGCCTTCCGCCAGGGCGCCTCGGTGCCGGTGCTGGACCGCTTCCCCGGCCTGTCGGTCAGCACCGCGCGCCAGCGCCTGTCGATCGTCGCGGCCGGGGCCGAATCCGCCGCCGCGCTGGCGCTTGCCGTGGGCGCGCCGGTGGCTGAGCTGCGCCGCTTTGCCTGTGTCCCGGGCGAGCGCGGCGAACTGATCGTCTACTACGCACGCATCGAATTCCCGACCGAGTTTGTCTGCCTGGATTTCGACCTGCTGGCGGCGCGGCCGCCCGGCCTGACGCCCCCAGTGCAACCAATGCCAACCTGCTGACCCAGAACCTGAGCGGAACCCGAGACATGGAAACTACCCAACCGATGAACGGCGCCGAGAGCCTGGTCAAGACCCTGCTCGCCAACGGCGTGGACACCTGCTTTGCCAACCCGGGCACCAGCGAGATGCACTTCGTCGCGGCGCTGGACCGCATCCCGGGCATGCGCTGCGTGCTGGGCCTGTTCGAAGGCGTGGTCACCGGCGCGGCCGATGGCTATGCGCGCATGGCCGGCAAGCCCGCCGCCACGCTGCTGCATTGCGGCCCGGGGCTGGCCAACGGCCTGGCCAACCTGCACAACGCGCGCCGCGCGCAGACGCCGGTGGTCAACATCATCGGCGACCAGGCCACCTACCACCGGCCGCTGGACGCACCGCTGACCGCGGATACCGAAGGCTGGGCCCGTCCGGTCTCGGTGTGGACGCGCACGGCCACGCAGGCTGCGTCCGTCGGCGCCGATGCCTCGTCCGCGGTGCAGGCCGCATGCGCCGCGCCGGGCGGGGTCGCCAGCCTGATCCTGCCTTCCGATGTGTGCTGGGATGCGGGCGGCGTGGTGGCCGCGCCGCTGCCGCCGCTGGCGGTGCCCAAGGTCTCGCCCGACGCCGTGCAGCAGGCCGCGCGCGTGCTGCGCTCGGGCCAGCCCACGCTGGTGGTGCTGGGGGGCAGCGCGCTGCGCGAGGCGCCGCTGGCCGATGCGCACCGCATTGCCGCGGCCACCGGCGCCCGCCTGATCTCGCCCATGTCCAATGCGCGCGTGTCGCGCGGCAGCGGCCGCCTGGCGGTGGACCGCGTGCCATATTCGGGCGACGTCGCGCGCGACAAGCTGGCCGGCATCCGCAACGTGATCCTGGTCGGCGCACCGGCGCCGGTGACGTTCTTTGCCTACCCGGGCAAGTCGCCGCGCCCGTATCCGGAAGATGCCGTGATCCACGTGCTGGCACGCCCGGAGGAAGACCTTGCCGAAGCGCTGGCCCGCCTGGCCGACGAGGTGGGTGCACGCAATGCACCGCTGCCGGCTGCCGTAGCGCCCGCATCCGTTGAGCCCGCCCGCGGCGCGGTCACGTCCGAGGCGGTGGCACGTACGCTGACCGCCTTGCTGCCCGAACAGGCGATCGTGGTGGAAGAGAGCATCAGCTTCGGCCGCGCCTTCTATCCGGGCACGGTCCATGCGGCCCCGCACGACTGGCTGCAGCTGACCGGCGGCGCCATCGGCGAAGGCCTGCCGCTGGCCGTGGGCGCGGCGGTGGCGGCGCCAGACCGGCGCGTGGTGGCACTGCAGGCCGATGGCTCGGCCATGTACACGCTGCAGTCGCTGTGGACCATGGCGCGCGAGCAACTCGACGTCACCGTGGTGCTGCTGGCCAACCGCAAGTACGCCATCCTGCTGGGCGAGCTCGCAGGCGTGGGCGCCAACCCGGGCAAGACCGCCCTGGACATGCTGGACATCGGCAATCCCGACCTGGACTGGGTCAAGCTGGCCAACGGCATGGGCGTGGAGGGCGCGCAGGCCAGCGACATGGAAGGTTTTGCCGACCTGTTCCGCATGGCCAATGCGCGCAAGGGGCCGTTTGTGATCGAACTGGTGATCTGAGCGCGGCGCTTTCCGCATTCAAAAATCCAGCCTTCGGCAGATGTGAATTGTTGCAATGCACAGACTGCGGCAAGCTCATTGCCGTGCCATGGAAGGCCCATGGCGGCACCATCAAAAGTGAAGGAGACTCCATGCCCCAACAAGAAGCGGCGGTGGGTCCGGACAAGGCTTATGCGGACCAGCTCGCCGCTGGCCAGTTCCGCATCCAGCATTGCCAGGACTGCAAGCGCCACGTGTTTTTCCCGCGCAATATCTGCCCGCACTGCGGCGGCGACACGCTCGCCTGGGTCGAGCCCAAGGGTACCGGCACGGTCTACTCCACCAGCGTGATCCGCCGCAAGCCGGATGCCGGCGGCGACTACAACGTGGTGCTGGTCGACCTGGATGAGGGCGTGCGCATGATGAGCCGTGTGGAAGGCATTGCGCCCGCCAGCGTGCGCATCGGCATGCGTGTGCAGGCGCGCGTGGCGCAGGGCAAGGAAGGCGAGGCCGCTCTCGTCGTGTTCGATCCGGTGGAGGGCTGAGGCCATGAGTTTGTCCAATTTGCGTGGCAGCGTCGCCATCGTCGGGGTCGGCCAGGCGGGCCTGGGCGAGGCCCACGGCAAGACTGAAATGGAAATCCTGGTGGAGGCCGCCAAGGCCGCCGTCAGGGATGCGGGCCTGTCGATGCGCGACATCGACGGCATCGCCACCGCCAGCGTCGGCGCCAGCATGTGGGTGATGCCGGTGGCCGAGTACCTTGGCATCAAGCCCAAGTTTGTCGACAGCACCATGATCGGCGGCTCCAGCTTTGTCTCGCACATGCTGCCGGCGATGATGGCGCTCGAATCGGGCCAGTGCGATGCGGTGCTGGTCTGCTACGGCAGCAACCAGCGCACCTCCACGGTTGGCCGCGCCGGCATCTCCAAGGTGCGCGCGGTGCTGGACCCGCAGCCGTATGAGCACCCGTACAGCCCGCTGCAGCCGATCACGTCATATGCACTCGCCGCGGCGCGCCATATGCACCAGTACGGCACCACGCGCGAGCACCTGGCCGAGGTCGCCGTGGCCGCGCGCAAGTGGGCGCAGCTGAATCCGGAAGCGATGATGCGGGACCCGCTCAGCATCGATGATGTGCTCAATGCGCGCATGGTGTCGGACCCGCTGTCAGTACGTGACTGCTGCCTGGTCACCGATGGTGCCGGCGCCTATGTGATGGTGCGTGCGGACCGCGCCAGGGATTTGGCCAGGCCGCCGGTCTATGTGCTGGGCAATGCCGCGGCCACGTGGCACCGCCAGATCTCGTGCATGCCGGACCTGACCGTCACGGCCGCCAAGGAATCCGGCGAGCGCGCCTTCGCCATGGCGGGGCTCAAGCCGTCGGATGTCGACGTGGCTGAGCTCTATGATGCTTTCACCATCAATACGCTGCTGTTCCTGGAGGACCTGGGGTTCTGCGCCAAGGGGGAGGGCGGTCAGTTTGTCAGCGGTGGCGGCATTGCGCCGGGCGGGCGGTTGCCGGTGAACACCAATGGCGGTGGCTTGTCATGCGTGCATCCTGGGATGTACGGGATGTTCATTACCATTGAAGCGGTGCGGCAGTTGCGTGGGGAATGTGGGGAGCGGCAGGTGAGGGATGCCGAGGTTGCCGTGGTGCATGGGAATGGGGGGACGTTGTCTAGTCAGGCTACGGCGATTTTGGGGACTGGGGCGACGGTTTAAGGGGGCATACGGTCGCTTGTCGCCCTTGGCGGGCGTGGCTGTTTCGCCGGCGTAGCCGGCGAGTCACTTTTTGGCCGAGCGCCAAAAAGTAACCAAAAAACGCGTCGCCTATGCGGCTGGCAATAAATTTCACGGCGCTGGTGGTTCGTACGGTGGTGCTTGCTGTTCTGGCGTGGTTGCCCGTTCGACCCTGCTACGCCATGTGAGTCAGGGACAATGCCTGCGTTAACCCACTATTGAACGATCCCCATGCAGGGCGTAGGCCGCCTGCTGCAAACGGCATCGCGGGGACGCCTACGGCTGCTGCGCGGGCTCAAAATGCGCTGACGGTCATTGGGTGCTTGCGCGGAGCGCAGCCGAAGGCGTTGATGCGAGATCGCTGGAGAGCGCGGGCCACTGCCAGCCGCATCGCGGGGACGCCTACGGCTGCTGCGCAGGCTCAAAATGCGCTGACGGTCGATGCGCGCTTGCGCGGAGCGCAGCCGAAGGCGTTGATGCGAGATCGCTGGAGAGCGCGGGCCACTGTCAGCCGCATCGCGGGGACGCTTACGGCTGCTGCGCAGGCTCAAAATGCGCCGACGGTCATTGGGTGCTTGCGCGAAGCGCAGCCGAAGGCGTTGATGCGATATCGCTCGAGAGCACGGGCCACCGCCCGACTTGGGGATCGTTCAAAAGCTGGTTATCGCAGGCACTGTCCCACACTCACATGGCGTTAGCAGGGTCGAACCGCGACCACATTCAAACGGCAAGCACCGCCGCCCATATGACCTACGCCGCGTAATTTATTGCCAGCCGCTAAGGCGACGCGTTCTTTGGTTACTTTCTGTCGCTCGGACAGAAAGTGACTCGCCGGCTACGCCGGCGAAACAGCCACGCCCGCCAAGCGCGACAAGCAACCGTATTGGCACCAAGCCAATAAAGCCATGCCCGCCAAGGGCGACAAGCGAACGCACGGCGTACAACCCCCAGCCCACCTCAATCCGCCAACTCAGGCCACCCCTGCTCCCCAGACCCAGGCAATTGCCGCACCACATATTCATGCAACCGCGACAATTCAAACGCAATCCCATCCGGAAACCCCTGCCGCCCACCCCGCTTATCGATCAGCAGCTCAACCAGGAAAGCATGCAGAGCCGCCGGGTTGGCTGCAAGCGCAGCCAGCTGGTTGCCGATGCGCGCATAGCGGCGGCATAGCTCCACGGGGCGCGCCTCCGCAGGCAGCGACGCCAGCCACCGCATGGCGACATCTGAAAGCAAGGTATCTTCCGGCGACGGCGCTCGCCGCACGCCGCTCCAGTCGGGCTCGGCTTGCAATGGCGGCGCACCGTCCAGTACCTTCTTTGCTTCCTCAACGGTGACGAATTCAAAAGAGAGGGGTTCCATGCCGGCTCCGGAATCAGACCAACGCGCACTGCCGCGCATTAACGCGCATTCTAGCGATTACGGCGCCTCGCAGGCTATCTTGACAGCCATGCCAGCCTCAGCCTTCGTGCGCCTTCTTCGCTAGCGCCTGTCAGCGAGCGGGGCATCCGGTCTCCCATGCGGGGACGAGCGCGCCGTCGCGCGCGAAGCGGAACTGGCCGTCGAGGTAGCCCAGGCCGAACAGCGTCAGCACCTGCGTGTAGTAGCCGGGCGGCTCGCGCTGCGCCAGTTCGCGCGTGCGGCGCGCTTGCGCGCTGGCCTGGCCGGCGCGGCCGAGCGCGGCCAGGAAGGGCGCCACCGCGGCGGAGAAACCGCCGTTGCCTGCGTTGGGGCCGGGCTGGCCGGTCTGCGTATCGACGCGTTCGGGCGGGAAGCCCTTGGCCGCCACGTAGTCCGCCAGCGGTGTGAAGGTGCGCAGCAGCGCGGCGCGCTGGGGCTCGTCGCTGGCCAGCATGCCGGCCCACAGGTAGACGCGGATCGCGTTGTAGGCGCTTTCGGCGTGCGTTTGCGCATCGGGCAGGAAGCCACGCCCGGTCTGGTATTCCACCCAGTCCGGCGCGAAGCCGCGCGGTGCGGTGTCCAGCATCAGCCTGGCCGAACTGGCCACCAGTTGCTGCCAGGCCGGTTCATCGGGCAGCAGCGTGGCCAGCCGGCGCATGACCTGCATCGGCACATAGCTTGGGTTCAGGCGCCAGCGGCGCTCGCTCAGCTTGAACCCCTGCGCGCCGGGCAACACGGTGCGGCCCAGGCTCGGCAGCACCGCCGTTTCCTCGCGCAGGATGCGCCGGGCCATCAGCGTGCCGAGCGCGGTGAAGCGCCGCTCCTGCCAGAGCCGGCCGGCTTCCAGCAGGGTGTAGGCGAGCCACAGGTCGGCGTCCGAGGCCGGGTTGGCATCGATCACGCCCCAGCTGTCCGCGGCCTTGCCTGCCGATTTGGCCTGCTCCGGCGGCAGCCGTCCCCAGATCCAGGCCGGCAGGTGCGCGATCAGGTCGCCCTGGGCGAGGTTGTTCTCGGTCCAGGCAAGCAGCTTGTCGAAGCTGGCGCGGTCATTGGCCGCGAGGGCAAAGAACAGGCCGTAGGCCTGGCCTTCAGACACCGTGGCCTGGTTCTCGGTGCTGGCATCGATCACGCGGCCGTCGGCGCTCAGCAGGGTTCGCCTGAAGGCATCCCAGTCCGCCCACTTGCAGGCCGGGGCGCCGGCAGCCGTGGCGGCCAGCGAGGCACAGGCCAGCGTACCGGCGAGCAGCCATCGGGTCAGGCCCGTCAGCGTGCGCCGCATGTCAGCTCCCGTTGCGCCGTGCCGCCAGCTTGCCGGGCGTCCAGAACAGCGACAGCGCCACCACCAGCCCCGCCATCAGCCCGGCGATCGCCATCAGGCCGGGGAAGGCCGAGACCCGCACCCAGATGGCCGTCGATGGCGGACACCGGCGCCACCGTCACGCGCAGCGACGGCAGGCCGGTCCACTTGCCCATATGCCCGAAAAGCACCGCGCGAGCCACATTTCCTCCGGGTCTAAAAAAAGATTCAGGGGTGATATAAAAAGCAGAAACGCCGCCCCCTGGCAAGGGGGCGGCGTTTGCGGTTGGCAAACCGGCCGCTTCAGGCTGCCTGTTGGCGGCGCAGCGGCAACCGACTCACCCGCAGGTTCCGTCGGCCGCGCACACGCCGCGCACCACCATCTCGCCCATGAAGCCCATGGAAGCCTGGTCGGCAATCGCGTCGCGCAGCGCATCCAGCGCGGCGTCATGGGGATCGCTGGCATTGCCGGCCTCCAGCGGCGTGTCATGCCAGCGCCGGGGTAAGGCAGCGGGGTCGATATCGACCCCGGCGCCTGCCGCCAGCGCGGCCAGCACCGCGGCTTCCGCTTCGGCCATGGCGTCGGCGGACAGGTCCCTGGCGCGCGCCTGCCCGAAACTGTCGAACGCCTGTTCCGGCGGCCCGCCAAACAGCTTCCACAAGGCCAGCTCGGTCAGCGGTGAGCAGTTCACGGTGCGCCCGCCCAGCACCAGGCCATGCAGCCGCAGGCGGTTCGGCTCGCCCTGCGCAAGCCCGCCCTCGCAGCGCACCATCAGCGCGCCGCCCGGCACCTCGGCCAGGCGGAATGCGCCCTTGGCATCGGTGGTTGCGTTGCGCACTTGCCCTTGCGCATCGCGCAACTGCACGGTGG
Source organism: Cupriavidus sp. FW306-01-F10A (assembly GCF_058782785.1). Classification (NCBI taxonomy): domain Bacteria; kingdom Pseudomonadati; phylum Pseudomonadota; class Betaproteobacteria; order Burkholderiales; family Burkholderiaceae; genus Cupriavidus; species Cupriavidus sp. FW306-01-F10A. Next base: position 213,307 of record NZ_JBYSYA010000009.1, on the reverse strand, counting down.
CGCCTGCCAGCGCGGCGCCGACGGCAGCCGTGCCGCTCACTTCCGGCGCATGGCCATCCCCGCATGCTGCGACCGCCGCGACCCCGCATGCGAGCACGAGGTGGCGCCAGGATCTAAGGTCCTTGCCCATGGTTGCTCCGCCTAAGGTGCCAGGGTGGCCAGCTCGCGGCGCGAGCGGTTGAACAGGCCGCGCGCCAGCGGCGTCGGGCGGAAGTCGACGTCAAGCGCCGAGATCGTGATGAACTTGGCCAGGAAGGCCGGCGTCTCCGCGATCCGCGCCAGCGCTGCCGCTTCGGTCTCCGGCGCGCCCACGTCGATCGATACCGTGTTGTCGGCATTGCGCTTGTAGGCGGTGGTAAAGGAATCCACCGTGCCAGGCGTGGTCAGGCGCACGCCGGCAGGGGTTCCGCCGGCAGCGATCGGGTAGTTGATGCTCAGCGGGTGGGCCACCGGCAGCAATGGCTGGCCGGCTGCGCGCGTGGCTTCCAGGCTGGCAATCACGCGGGCCAGGAAGGCCCCGGCCTTGGGGAACGCGGCCACGGTGCTGCCGAAGCCGGTGCGTGCTTCGGTAAAGTCCACGCCAACGCTCAGCGCGATGCCGGGCACGCCGCGGCGCGCGGCGAACAGCACGTTCATCACCGTGCCCGAGTGCGGAATGGAGTCCGACAGGTTCTCGCCGAAATTGGCCCCGGAGACGACCAGGTCCGGCGTGAAGCTGCTTTCCGGCCCGACGATCTTCAGGCCCATGGCGGTGGCGTCAACCGGCGAGCCGCTGCCCAGGTAGTCCGGGTTGGTGGCATTGAGCGCGCCGCCTGCGACGAAGGTGGTCTTGACCCGGTGCACGCAGAAGGTGTCGGCGCTGCCGGCGAGCGGATCGACCACCAGCCGGGTGCGCCCGTCGGGCACGGCATAGGCAGCGCCCGAGCCGCTCTGGTTGCTGGCCGGCCCGACCGTGATGACGCGGTGGCCGGCGTCCTGCAGGGCCTTGCGGACCGCGGTGATGCCAGGTGCGGCGCAGCCGTCGTCATTGGTCAGCAGGATATTGAGCGCGTGCGCGGGGCTGGCCGCGGCGGCGAGTGCCGCGGCCGCGATACCGAGGGTAGCGAGCCGCAGGCGGGTGGGAAGTCGAAGCATGGGAACCTGTCTCCATTCTCTGGTGCGTGATGAAAGCCATGCACGGCCGCGCAGCGGCGCCGCCGGGCTTGATCGAAGCCGGGGCGACAGCGTCACGGCACCAGCAGGCCCCGTTCGCGCGCCAGCGTGATCGCCGTATCCTCGATCATGTCCTCCTGCCCGCCCACCAGCCGCTGCCGGCCGAGCTCGACCAGGATCTCGCGCGCGGGGATGCGGTACTTGGCCTCGGCGCGCTTGGCGAACAGCAGGAAGGACGAGTACACGCCGGCATAGCCCAGCGTGAGCGCGTCGCGGTCGATGCGGATGGGGTGGTCCATGATCGGCACCACCAGGTCTTCGGCCACGTCGGCGATGCGGTAGACGTCGACGCCGGTCTCGATGCCCATGCGCTCGCACACGGCCACCAGCACTTCCATCGGCGTATTGCCGGCACCGGCGCCCAGCCCGGCGGCGGCGGCGTCGATGCGGCTGGCGCCGCAGGCGATCGCGGCGAGCGAATTGGCCACGCCCATGGCAAGGTTGTGGTGGCCGTGGAAGCCCAGCTCGGTCTCGGGGCGCAGCGCCTGCCGCACGGCGCCCAGCTTCTCGGTGACGTCGTGCGGCAGCATGTGCCCGGCCGAGTCGGTGATATACAGGCAGTTGGCACCATAGCTTTCCATCAGCAGCGCCTGCTGCACCAGCGTCTGCACCGGTGCCATGTGCGCCATCATCAGGAAGCCCACGGTATCCATGCCCAGCTTGCGCGCCATGCCGATATGCTGCTCCGAGACATCGGCCTCGGTGCAGTGGGTGGCGACGCGGATGGTATGCACGCCGATCTCATGCGCCATGCGCAGGTGGTCGACGGTGCCGATGCCGGGCAGCAGCAGCGCGGAGACGCGCGCCTGCTTCAGTTCGCCCAGCACCGCGCGCAGGTATTCCTCGTCGCTGTGCGCGGGGAAGCCGTAGTTGACCGAGGCGCCGCCCAGGCCATCGCCGTGGGTGACCTCGATCAGCGGCACGCCGGCGGCGTCCAGCCCGCGGGCAATGCCTTTCATCTGTTCCAGCGAGATCTGGTGGCGCTTCGGGTGCATGCCGTCGCGCAGGGTCATGTCGTGCAGGGTGATGCGTTGGACCATGGCTGGCTCCTCAGGCGTTGGCGGTTTCTTGCGCGCTGCCGGCGCGCATGGCGGCGGCGATGCACTCGGCGGTGCGGGCCGCCGAGGCGGTCATGATGTCCAGGTTGCCGGCATACTTGGGCAGGTAGTCGCCCAGGCCCTCGACCTCCAGGAAGATCGACACGCGCTTGCCGTCGAACACGGGGCCGTTCTTCAGCGTGTAGCCGGGCACGTACTTGCGCACTTCGGCAATCATGTCGTGCACCGAGGCGGTAATCGCGGCAACGTCGGGCGCATCGTCGGTCAGGCAGTGGATGGTGTCGCGCATGATCAGCGGCGGCTCGGCCGGGTTGATCACGATGATGGCCTTGCCCTGGCGCGCGCCGCCCACGGCTTCGATCGCGCCCGCCGTGGTGCGCGTGAACTCGTCGATATTGCGGCGCGTGCCGGGCCCGACCGAGCGCGACGACACCGTTGCCACGATCTCGCCATAGGCCACCGGCTGCACGCGCGAAACCGCATACACCATGGGGATGGTGGCCTGCCCGCCGCACGTGACCATGTTGACGTTCATCTCGTTGCTGCCGATATGGGCGTCCAGGTTGACCGGCGGCACGCAGAACGGCCCGATCGCCGCCGGCGTCAGGTCGATCACGCGCACGCCGCGCGCGGTCAGCTTGGCCGAGTGCTCGGCGTGGGCGTAGGCGGAGGTGGCATCGAAGGCGATGCGGATATCGTCGGCCTCCAGGTGCGGCAGCAGGCCGTCGATGCCGTCGCTGGTGGTCTTCAGCCCCAGCTCGCGCGCGCGCGCCAGGCCTTCGGATGACGGCTCCACGCCGACCATCCAGACCGGTTCCAGGATGTCGCTGCGGCGCAGCTTGTAGAGCAGGTCGGTGCCGATATTGCCGGGCCCGATCAGGGCACATCGGATCTTGTTCATGGGGTCTCGCTTGGCAAAGTCAGGAAGTCAGGAAAGTCGTGGAAGTCAGCGGAACACGGCGCTGCAGCCGCCGATGCCGGTGATATGCATGGACAGCCGGTCGCCCGCCTGCACCGGAATCAGCGCCGCCAGCGAACCCGACAGGATGGTCTCGCCGGCCAGCAGCGGAATGCCGAAGCTGCCCAGGGTGTTGGCCAGCCACGCCACCGCGTCGGCGGGATGCCCCAGCGCGGCGCTGCCAAGCCCAGTGGCCACGCACTCGCCGTTTTTCTCAAGCGTCATCGCGCATGCGCCCAGGTCCAGCGCGTGCGGGCTGACGCGTTCCGCGCCGAGCACATAGACGCCGCAAGACGCGTTGTCGGCGACGGTGTCCTCGATGCGGATGCGCCAGTCCCGGATGCGCGAATCCACGATCTCGAAGCAGGCCGCCACCGCTTCGGTGGCGTCGAGCACATCGGCGCGCGTCACGCCCGGGCCGCGCAGGTCGCGCCGCAGGAAGAAGGCAATCTCGCCCTCGGCGCGCGGCTGGATCAGGGTATCGGTGGAGATGGGCTGCCCGGCGGCGTACTGCATGCTCTGCAGCAGGATGCCGAAGTCTGGCTGGTGCACGTCCAGCATCTGCTGCACGGCCGCGCTGGTCACGCCGATCTTCTTGCCGGTGACGCGGTCGCCGGCCGCCAGCCGGTGGGCGATAAAGCCTTGCTGGATGCGATAGGCAGCGTGGACGTCGAGCCCCAGTCCGCGGCCGCTGAGCGGCGGCACCGGCGCGCGCGTGACCAGCGCATGGTGGAGTTCATTGCTGAGCGTGGTGATCAGGTCGGCGTTCATGGCAGGGGAGGGTCGGGCCGCGCTGCCGCGGCGGCAGCGCGCCGCGGCAGTTCGGGTCAGGACAAAGGTCAGAACGAGTACTTGGCGTTGAAGGCCACGTAGTCGCGGTCAGCCAGCGGACGGTTGGCGATGTTGGGCCCGCCGATGAACGCGGCGTAGGTCAGGCTGAGCTCCAGGTTGTTCAGGTACTTGAAGGTCAGCCCCACGCTGGCGCGCTTGTCGCCATAGCCCATCAGCGTGCCGAAGGCGCCGGCCACCGCCGACTGGCCGCTGAACTGCTGAGCGTAGGTGAGTGGCACACTCATGTCCCAGCCATCGAACACATTGTTGTAGGTCAACGACCAGCCCACCTGGAACGCCGCCGAGTTGCGGGTGTTCGACAGCTTGCTGAAGCCCATCACCGGGTCCACGTCCAGCACGTGCAGGTAGGCGACTTCGCCCAGCAGCGTCTGCGAGTCGGCCAGGAAGGTCGGGCCCACCGAGTAGATCGCGGAGAGCTGGCCCTGCAGCGCCTTGCCGCGCGTCGCGGTGGGCGAGCCGGCCACGTCCACCAGCATCGGCACGCCGTCCTTGTAGCTGACTTCACCGGCGACGTTGGCGCCCAGCACCTGCGTGGAGAAGCTGGCGCCGGTCAGGTTGATGCCGCCGTAGAACTTCTGCTGGTACTGCAGCGTGGGAAAGAGCGAGGTGACCACGCTCGGGTTCTTGTCGTGATAGCGCAGCTGGTACAGCCCGATCTCGGTGCTGTCAAATACGCGGAAGCGCGCGCCCACGCCCCATTGCCCCCAGTCCGAGGGGCGGATATCCGGGCCGCGCGGGATGTTGAAGCCGGGCCCGATGATGAACTCCGCGCCCGGGCCGACCACGTCGGTGGAGCTGAAATAGCTGCCCGGTGCGAAGATCTGGTTCGGCTTGTAGGTGAACTGGTAATAGCCCATCACGCTGAATGCCGGCGTGACCTGCAGCTGCAGCGACGCCTGCGGCACCGGCAGCAGGATGTCCTTGACCTCGGCGCCCGGCACGAAAGCCTTGGTGGCATCGGCAGGCCCTTGCGCGCCGGCGATATTGGCGAAGAACAGGCTCTCGCCCCAGGCGACCACCTGGTTGCCCAGCTTGAAGCTCAGCTGCGTGCTGCCGATCGGCGCCGCGCCATAGACATAGGCATCGAGCAGTTGCGCGCGGTGCTCGTGATAGTCCTGCGCCGAGTTGGTGAACTGGTTGAACGGGCCGCTATGGTTGACCGTGAACGGCGCGTTGTTCGAGTTGGTGCCGCTGTAGGCCCAGTCCTGGAACACGCTGCCGCGCACCAGCGCGCCGAAGACGTCGTGCTTGAGATGCGCTTCACCCAACAGCGAGACGCGGTTGGCGATCATGTCGCCGCGCTTGAAGTTGCGGTTGCCATCGTCGCCGTTGATGTTGGCGGGGCTCAGCAGCGTGTTGCTCTGGTGGCCGGTGCGCACCGCCGCGCCGTAGGAGGCGGTGACGCTGTAGTCGAGCGTGGTGTCGTGGCCAAGGTCGATGGTGTCGCCGGCCCTCGCTGGCGTTGCAAGCAGCGCGGCCAGTGCCGCCGCGGCAGCGATTGGCCGCAGCCGGCTGCGGCGTTTCAGTGGGCCGAGTTGTGGATGGTGCATGGTGGTCTCCCCGTGGTGTCGGTGTTGGTTCGTTGCCTGGCACTTCGAATGGCGCTCGCCTGGTCGCAAGCGTAGAGAGGGCCAGCCATGCACAAATCGGCAGAACGGACTAGGCGGTTTCCCTACAGGCGGGCCGCTCAGCCGCGATTGACCGAGGCCGCGTCGAGAAAGGCCGGGCGCTCGCCGCCACCGTCGATCACGAGATTGGCGCCCGACACGTACGACGCCTGCGGCGATGCCAGGAACAGGCACGCGCCGGCGATGTCGTCCGGATGCGCGAGCCGGCCCAGCGGCACCGTAGCGGCCATGGTGCGCAATGCCTCGGGGTCGCCGTAGTGCTGCTGCTGCGAGGTCTCGGTCAGCACCACGCCCGGGCTGACCGCGGCAACGCGCACCTTGGGCGCCCATTCCACCGCGAGCGTGCGCACCGCATTGAGGATGCCGGCCTTGGCGGCGCCATAGGCCGCCGTGCCGGGCGAAGGACGCAGCGCGCTGACGCTGCCGACGAACAGCTGCGTGCCGCCGCCGGCCTGTTGCTGCATGCGTGCATTGGCGCGCTGCGCGAGCTGCAGCGGCGCTACCAGGTTGAGCCGGATCACCGATTCCAGCAGCCGTGGCGAGGCCTCCGCAACCAGCGCGAACGGCGAGCCGCCGGCGTTGTGGATGACCACGTCGAGCGTCGGGCTGGCCTGCGCGATCTGCGCCAGCATGGCATCGACCTGTTCGATGTCGCGGATGTCCGCCGGGATGAAGCGGGCGCTGCGGCCATCCGCGGCCGGCACTTCGCTGTCGTCGGCGGGCGCGGTGCGGCCGCATACGAAGACCTGCGCGCCGGCGCGCAGGAAGGCCTCACTGATGGCGCGGCCGATGCCGCGCATGCCGCCCGTGACCAGCACGGTCTGGCCGGTGTAGTCGAATCCTGTCATGGGTCCCCCTTGATGCATGGAGCGCCCATCGTAGGAGAAGTGGCCGTCCGGATCGTAGTCCGAATGAACGATGCCCGCGCTGGCGGCGCTGCGCAATATGCTGGGCAAACCACGGGAGACGCCCTCATGTCCGCTACGTCACAGCACACGCCTTTGTCCCCACACCCGAACCTGCCGGTCGGGCGCTTCGTCACCACGTCAACGGGCCTGCGCCTGCACTGCCTGGACTCCGGCAGCGGCGAGCCGGTGGTGTTTATCCACGGCAGCGGGCCGGGCGCGAGCGGGCACAGCAACTTCCGCCACAACGCGCCGGCCTTCGCCGAGGCGGGCCTTCGCACCGTGGTGGTGGACCTGCCGGGGTATGGCCTGTCGTCCAAGCCGGACGATGTCGAGTACACCCTGGACTTCTTCGTCGGCGCGCTGCGTGAGCAGTTGCTGGCACTGGAGCTGCCGCGCTGCGTGCTGGTGGGCAATTCGCTTGGCGGCGCCATCGCGCTGAAGTACGCGCTGGACTTCCCGGAGCATGTCAGCCGCCTGGTGATGATGGCGCCCGGCGGCGTGGAAGAGCGGGAAACCTATTTCCAGATGGAGGGCATCCAGCGCATGGTGTCGCTGTTTACCGGCGGCCACATGAACCCGGACACCATGCGGCAGCTGCTGCAACTGCTGGTGCACGACGCCAGCCTGGTCACCGACGCGCTGGTCGATGAGCGCATGGCGGTGTGCCGCGAGCAGCCGCGCGAGGTGCTGGCCACCATGAAGGTGCCCAACCTGACCGAGCGGCTGGGCGAGATCCGCTGCCCGGTGCTTGGCTTCTGGGGCACGGAGGACCAGTTCAATCCCGCCTCGGGCGCCACCAAATTCCTGGCCGGCTGCGCCGACGCGCGCTTCGTCATGATCAACCGCTGCGGCCACTGGGTGATGGTCGAGCACGCCGCTTATTTCAACCGTGAATGTCTCGGCTTCCTGGCGGATACCGCCCAGGGCGGGGCGGCATAATTGGCTCGCACGTCCACACAAGAAGACCCAGGAGACATCATGGAATACCCGTATAGCCTGTTCGACCTGCGCGGCAAGGTTGCCACCATCACCGGTGCCGCGCGCGGCATCGGCGCGGAAACCGCCCGCGTGCTGGCGGCGGCCGGCGCGAAGGTCGCGGTACTAGACGTGCTGGAAGCCGACGGCAAGGCCACCGCGGAAGCGATCTGCGCCGAAGGCGGCGAGGCCGCGTTCTGGAAGCTCGACGTCACGAGCGAAAGCGACGTGAAGCGCGTGTTCGCGGAGATCGCGGCGCGCTTCGGCGGCCTCGGCATCCTGGTGAACAACGCCGGCATCGAAGGGCCCAATGCGCCGACCCATGAGCTCGCGCTTGAGCAATGGCAGCAGGTCATGGCCGTGAACGTCACCGGCACCTTCCTGTGCACCAAGCACGCCATCGGTCACATGGAGCGCGCCGGCGGCGGCGCCATTGTCAACGTGTCGTCGATGTACGGCATCGCCGGCGGGCCGGACGTGCCGCCTTATCACGCATCCAAGGCCGCGGTGCGGATGATGGCCAAGACCGATGCCATGCTCTATGCCGGCAAGGGGATTCGCGCAAACTCGATCCATCCCGGCTATATCCGCACGCCGATGCTCGAGCACGTGGCCCAGGCCTCGGGGCAGGGCGAGGCGCTGTTCGACTACCTGGGCGGGCAGACCCCCGCGGGCAAGGTGGGCCAGCCGCGCGACATCGCCGCGGGCATCCTGTACCTGGTGTCCGACGCCGGGCGCTATGTCACCGGCGCCGAGCTGGTGATCGACGGCGGCTACACCGCACGCTAGAACCACCAGACAAGGAGAATCCCCATGCCCGATAGCGCCGCAATGAAAGCCACGCTGCTCGCCTATGCCGAGCGCTTCAATGCCGGTGACGCGCAGGGCGTTGCCGCGCTCTACGCCGACGATGCCACCGTCGAAGACCCGGTCGGCGCGCAGCCGATCGCCGGCAAGCCGGCCATCCTGGCCTTCTACCAGCACACTACCGCGCTGGGCGCGCGCCTGGAGGTGGTGGCGCCGCCGCGCGGCTCGCACGGCGACGCCGCCGCGCTGACCTTTGCCGTGCACGCCCGCCTGGAAGGGCGGCCGGCCCGCATCGACGTGACCGACATCATGACGTTCGGCGCAGATGGCCGCATCCGCAGCATGCGCGCCCACTGGGGGCCGGACGACGTGCATTTCCTGTAGGCCCGCCGCGCCCATGGCCCGCCACACCCGCGAGGATGCCGCCGTCACGCGGACGCGCATCCTGGCCAGCGCGCTGCAACTGATCCGGCACCGCGGCCTGCATTGCGTCACCGTGGACGATGTGGCCCGCGCCATCGGCATGACGCGCGGGGCGGTCTACGGGCATTTCCATTCCCGCACCGAGCTGCTCGGCGCGCTGCTGTCGTGCGCCGAAGCCGACTTCGCCGCCCGCCTCGCGCCGCTGGCGCAGGGCCGCGCCGGCAGCGGACCAGGCGCGCTGGAGCAGGCGCTGGCCGCCTTGCTCCATGGCGATGACCTGGCGCGCCATGTCAGCCTGCTGGCGGCGCTGCTGCAGCACAAGTGCGGCGACGACTGCGAGCTTTGCCCGCTGCGCGCCCGCGTGCTGGCGGGCGTCGAGACCCTGCGCGCGACCTTTGCAGACCTGCTGCCGGCCCCCGGCCTGGCCAGCCTGCTGGTGGCGCACCTGTGGGGCCTGCTGAGCGCGCACGCCATGCACCTGGCGCCGTCTGGCCTGTCCGGCTGTGCCGCGGCGCTGGCCCGGCTGTATCAAGGGCCCGATGTGCCGCAGCATCCGTCCCTGTCCACCATCCCCTCCTGTCGATCCGACGCCACTTTCGATCCGGCGCTGCTGCGGGATACCCCTTAGTCTGCTCGGACGAAGCGTTTCGGGCCGGCGCTGACTACGATGCTTTCAAAAGCATGGAAACCCAGCAAGGGTGCGGAGGAGACAGCATGAAGCGGCTCGGATTTCGTTGGGCGGCGGGCCTGGCCGGGGCCGGCGCCGCGATGGGCGCGGCCTGGGCGATTGCCGTGGGCGGCGACCTTGCCACCGCGCATGGCAGCCAGGACGAGATGCCCGCTGTCAGCGTGGCCTCCGCCGACGTGGCGCAAGACCACTGCAATGACGCCTGCGTGCGCAGCCGCGGCACCGCGGCGTTGGTGGTGCTAAGCCAGAGACCTCCGCATTGACCTGTCGATCGACCTGCCTATGCAGGTCGATCGACGGGCCAGTCCCTAATCGCCGAAATAGCGATCTGCGACCTCAGTCGATCAGGAAGCGTTGCGTCAGCAGCGCCCAATAGGCCGCGCCGATGGCGACGTTGTCGTCGTTGAAGTCGTAGCCGGGGTTGTGCACCATGCAGGCGCCTGCACTGTCTCCATCGCCGTTGCCGATCAGCAGATAGCTGCCGGGGCAGCGCTCCAGCATGAAGGCGAAGTCCTCGCTGCCGGGCAGCGCCGGGCCTTGCGGCACGACCTTGTCCGGCCCAAGCAAGGCGAGCGCCGTCTGGCGCGCGAATTCCGTCTCTTCCGGAGTGTTGACGAGCACCGCATAGCCTTGCCGGTAATCGATCTCGGCGCGCACGCCGTAGCTTTCCGCCTGGGCCTGCACCAGGGCCTTGATGCGCCGCTCCAGGGTGGCACGCACGTCGCGGTCGAGCGCCCGCACGCTGATTTCCAGCGTGGCTTCCTGCGGGATCACGTTGTTGGCCTTGCCGGCATGCATGGCGCCGACCGTTACCACCGCCATCTGCAGCGGGTCGACGTTGCGCGAGACCACGGTCTGCAGGGCCAGCACGATGCCGGCGGCGGCCACCAGCGGATCGGCTGCCCGGTGCGGCAGCGCGCCGTGGCCGCCCACGCCTCTGACCGTGACGGTGGCGTAGTCCGACGAAGCCATGGTGGGACCGTCGCGCAGCACCAGCCGTCCCTGCGTGATGCCAGGCATATTGTGCATGGCGAAGACGGCGTCGCAGGGATACTTCTCGAACAGCTCGTCCTGGATCATGCGCACGGCGCCGCCCATGCCTTCCTCGGCCGGCTGGAAAATCAGGTTTAGCGTGCCGGAGAACTGCGCTTCCTGCGCCAGGTATTCCGCGGCGCAAAGCAGCATGGCGGTGTGCCCATCGTGCCCGCAGGCATGCATGACGCCGGCATGGCTGCTGGAGTAGGGCAGGCCGGTCGCCTCGCCGATCGGCAGGGCGTCCATGTCGGCGCGCAGGCCGAGCCGGCGCGTGCCGCTGCCGCGCCGCAGCCTGCCCACCACGCCGGTGCCGCCCAGCCCGCGCTCCACGTCGTAGCCCCATTGGGCGAGGCGCTCGGCCACAGCGTCGCTGGTGCGGTGCTCCTGGAAGCCAAGTTCCGGATGCTGGTGAATGTCGCGGCGCAGCGCAACGAACTTGTCCGCGCGGGAGCGCAGCGATTCCAGGATGGCGTGCATGGGATTTCTCTCCTCTCTATATGCGATGGCATTGGCGTTGTGTCATTGCGGCTGCAGCCCGATGGCCTTGGCCAGGCCGCGGTAGCGCGCCGTCTCGCCTTCGTAGAAGCGGGCCGCCTCCTGCAGCGTCATCGGCGTGGCCACGGTCTGCATCTGGGCTTCCAGCCCGGCGCGCACGCCGGGATCCTTGAGGACATTGCCGAGCGCCAGGTTCAGGCGCTGCACCACCTCGGGCGGGGTTCCCTTCTTCACCATGAAGCCGGTCCAGATCGTGAAGGCGAAGTTCTTCAGCAGCTTGCCTTCGCCGATGGTGGGCACATTGGGCAACAGCGGCGCCCGGGTGGCGCCCGCGGTGGCCAGCAGTTTCAGCCGTCCCTGCTGGGCCATCGCGCCGAGCGCGGCGTTGAACGGCACGATGGCGAAGTCGAGCTGGCCGCCGCCGAGGTCCTGTACCAGCGGCGCCGCGCCCTTGTAAGGGACGTGGGTCATCCTGGTGCCGGTGAGCTGCTGCATGTGCTCGACCAGGATGTGGTACAGCGAGCCCACTCCCACGCTGCCGTAAGACAGCGGCTTGTCCTTGCGGCTGCGCGCCAGGGCGATCAGTTCGTCCGCGGAGTTGGCTTCCAGGTCCTTGCGTGCGATCAGTGCCAGCACCGCGGTGGAAATCGGCTGCACCAGCTGGAAGTCCTCCGCCTGCAGCTTGACCGCGGCATTGGCCAGCGGAGACAGGATCACTTCGTTGGGAGAGCCCTGGAACAGGTAGTAGCCGTCGCCCGGCGCCGACAGCACCTTTTGCGCGCCGATGGCGCCGCTGACGCCGCCCAGGTTCTCCACCAGCACGGTCTGGCCGAGCTGCTTGCCGACGGGCTGGCTCAGCACGCGGGCGATGGCGTCGGAGGCGCCGCCGGCGGGATAGGGCACCATCAGTGCGATCGGCTTGGCGGGATAGGACGCCCCGGTCGCCCCCGCGGCTGCGGTCGCGCCGGCCGCGCCGGCGCAGATCGGGCTGGCCAGCACGGCGGCAAGCAGGCCGCCAGTCAGCCTCGTCAGCGGGCGGCGCAGGCATTGTGTGAGGGTCATCGTCGTCTCCTGATCATGGATGCCGCGTCTGTCTTGTTGCCCCGGCGGGACGCACGGCTGGCAGCCATGTTAGGAAGGTGGCAACCTGATGTCCAATGCATCATTTTTCTCATTATCATTACAAGATTGCATGCGAGGACGGCGATGAACCTGATTCAGCTCAAGCACCTGATCGCGTTGGCGGAGACCGGCTCGTTCAGCCAGGCCGCCGCGCGGCTGCATCTGACGCAGCCGGCACTCAGCCGCAGCATCCAGGCCCTGGAAGCGGAGCTGGGCATGCCACTGGTAGACCGCATCGGCAAGCGCAACGAACTGACGCCGTTCGGGCAGCTGGCGCTGGAAAGGGCACGGCGCATCGCCTTCGAGGCTGGCGAGCTCAGGCAGAGCGCGCTGGCGTTGCAGGCCGGCCAGGCGGGCACGCTGCGCATCGGCCTGGGATCCGGGCCGGGCGCCATGCTGATGACGCCGTTGCTGGTGCATATGGCCAGGCACCATCCCAGGGTCAGGCTGACCATTTCGCGCGGCGCGACCAATCTGCAGCTTCAGCAGCTACGCGCCCGCGCGCTTGACGGCGTGGTCATCGATCTGCGCTCGCTAGTGCCGGGCCCCGACCTGCGCGTGGAGCGGCTGCCGGACCTGCGCGCCGGCTTCATGTGCCGCAGCGGCCATCCGTTGTGCAAGCTGCGCCGCGTGAGCTTCGACGATCTGCTGGCCTATCCGATCGCTTCCAGCCCCCTGTCGGACGAGGTGGCGCGCATCCTGATCGCCCACTTCGGGCCACGCGCGCATCCCGACCAGATGGTCACGCTGCGCTGCGAGGAGATCTCCAGCCTGGTGGAAGCCGCCCGCATCACCGATGCGGTGTTCCTCGGCATCATCGCCGCCGCGCGCGAGCCCATGGCAAGCGGGGAACTGGTGGAGCTGGCATTGACGCCGCCCTTGCACACCAGCGCGCAGTTCGCGCTGATCACCTTGCAGGGACGGACCGAGACGCCCGCAATGGAGATGCTGCGGGCATTCATGGCGGAGAGGATGCGGGAGTAGCGGCGCTCCCGCCCACGCGTACAGGCAATGACCGCTCAGCGCAGGCCAGCCTGCCGTTGCGCATTCAGCGCTTCCGCGCGCGCCTTGACGTCGCGTGCCACCTGGTCGAACCCCTGCTTCACCCAGGCACCGTGCTCGCGCATGATGGTCTCCGCATTCAGTCCAAGGAACAGGTCAGTGGTGAAGTAGCGGGTGCGCCCGGGCCCGATGGCTTCCAGGTACTGGTCGCGCCGGGCGGCATCCTTGTTCTCGTCGGTGGGGCGCTGCTCCCACGAGAGCAGGCGTTCCGGCTCCCACGCCACCAGGTACTCGTTGACCGGGATGACCTGGTCAGTGCCGGGGATGCGCACCTGCATGTACACCATGTCGCCGAGCCGGCCGGTGGTCTCCAGCCCAGGGCAGAACGCATTCCATTCCGCGTAGCGCGCAAAGTCGGTCAGCACTTCCCACACCAGCGCTACCGGCGCGTCGATCTCCACCTGGATCGACGTCACGAGATTCTCTGCTTTGGCCATCGGCCCCTCCTTCATGAAAGTCATTGGGAAGGGACACACTAGAGCCGTGTGACTGCGGTTCGCATACCCCGAACGGACGAGTCCGGGTGGACGAAGGCGATGTTGTCGAGGTCAGGCAGATTGAGGCTTGCCCCGAGCGCGCTGTCCGGCGGCGGCGACGCGCGGCGGGGTCTCAGTCTCCAACTGCTGTGAGCTTGGTGCCGGCCATCCGGGATGGCTGGCATTTTTTTTGGTTCATCGTCAAACTCTGGGGTCGGGCCGCGCGCAGGGCCCACACACTTCAGGAGAACCCATGTTTGACCACGTCAAATTCGGAGTCAGCGACTATGCAGCGAGCAAGGCGTTCTTCCTCAAGGCACTCGAACCGCTCGGCGTAGCGGTTGCCTCGGAGGGGCCGCCGGTGTACGGTGTCGAGCTTTGCCCAAAGGGCAAGGCTTCATTGTGCCTGTTCCAGACCGAGGAAAAGCCGGCGCATCTGCACCTGGCGTTCACTGCCGAGAATCGCCGGCAAGTCGAAGCTTTCCATCGCGCGGCCCTGGAGGCGGGTGCCAAAGACAATGGGGCGCCTGGTCTGCGGCCGCACTACCACGCCAACTACTACGCAGCGTTCGTCATTGGTCCGGACGGGCACAACATTGAAGTGGTTTGCCACCAACCCGAGGCCTGACCCTGCCATCAGAGGGACGATCATTTCCCCTCGGGGTATTCCAGCTCCGGATACCAATCCGCCCCCCGGCCTTCCGGCGTGGTGTCCAGCAGGGTCCACAGCGGATCCAGGTCCGGCGCACCGCGCGGGTCCTGACCCGGGTCGACCGAGAGGGCATACATCTCGCTGCTCCAGAAATGGCGGATCTTGCCGTCCCGGCGCGTAAACACCGAGTAGCCCGGAACGTCGGCATCCTCGGGGCTGACATAGTCGCGGGTGAAATCGCCGTCGACGTCCGCATAGACCTTCAGCTTGGTCCAGCCCCGCGCCTTCTTGGCGGCGACCAGGCGCTCGATGGGCGAGCGGGCGATCATCGCCAGCGCCACGCGCTGCTCGATGTCCGGAACCTTGTGATCCCACGACGCCATCACTGACGTGCACATGGGGCAAGGCTGTTCCCGCTGCGGTCCGAACATATAGCTGTAGATGACCAGGGTGTCCTTGTCGCCGAACAGTTCGGCCAGCGTGACCGGACCGCCTTCTCCCTGGAAGGTATAGCGCTTTGTCACCTCGCCGCCCGCGGGCAGGCCGCGGCGCTGTTCGGCCACGCGCTCGATGTGGCGCCGCAGCTCGATTTCCTCCGCGAGCAGCGCATTGCGCGCCTTGCGGTACTCCGCGCTTTCATTGGGAAACCGGACGGGGTTTTGTTGCGCCAACTCGGTTGAGGGAATGAGTCTTGCAGTGGTGTTCATGTCGGTCCTCCTGCCAGGATAGATACCGCGAATGGCCGGGGAATGTGATGCCGTCGCGCTGCGTCGGCGTTTCCGCGGCCCTCTCGTAGTTCGTGTCAGCCCGGGCCGAAATGTTCCGCGCCATGCAGGCCCGATGCTGCCCGTGGCGTGGCCATTGCCTTTCCATTTGAGAAAGGAAGGTGGAGAAAGCCGCGATTCCAGCCTGGCCCGCCTTCCCCTCATCATGTCTGTGGCGCAGCAATGCGGCAGATGCCTGCCGCCCCTCGACCGCAGCCCGTCCCTACGCGCCAGTGCGATGAGCCGTGCCTCACATCGGCACGCCGCGGGCGGCCCGCAAACCTGGAAGTCATGCAATGAAGATCGTATTCCTGGACCGTTCCACCATCTCGCCGCAGACCACGCTGCGAGCGCTGCCGTTCCCGCATGAGCTTGAACTCTACGGGGAAACGGCTGACGAGGACGTCGCCGCGCGCATCGCCGCCGCGGACGTGGTCATCACCAACAAGGTGAATCTGGATGCCCGCCAGCTTGAGCAGGCAACGAACCTGAAGCTCATCGCCATTGCGGCGACCGGCACCGATGTTGTCGACCTGCAAGCCTGTGCCGCCCGCGGCATCGTCGTCTCCAATATCCGCAACTATGCCGTCCATACGGTGCCGGAACATACCTTTGCCCTGATCTTCGCGCTGCGGCGAAGCCTGGCCGCCTACCACGATGCGGTCCGGCGCGGCCGCTGGCAGGAATCCGGATCCTTCTGCTTCTTCGACTACCCGATCAAGGACTTGCACGGGTCGGTGCTTGGCATCGTCGGCGACGGCGTGCTCGGCCAGTCGGTGGCCAGGATGGCGAGTGCGCTGGGCATGCAGCCGCTGTTTGCGGCCCACAAGGGACGCGAGGGCATGGGCCCGCTCTACACGCCTTTCGACGAGGTGCTGCGCCGCAGCGACATCATCACCTTGCATTGCCCGCTGGTGGCGCAGACACGCAACCTGATCGACACCGCGGCGTTCTTGAAGATGGAACGGCGCCCGTTGCTGATCAACACTGCCCGAGGCGGGCTGGTCAACGAAGCGGCGCTGGTGGAAGCGCTGCAATCCGGAAAGGTGGCGGGGGCAGGCTTCGACGTTGCGACGCAGGAACCGCCCGGCGCGGAACACCCGTTCCATCAGTTGAAGGATGCGCCGAACTTCATCCTGACCCCGCACGTTGCATGGGCCAGCGACGAGGCCGTGCAAGGCCTGGCCGACCAGCTTATCGACAATATCTGCGCCTTCGCGCAAGGCGCGCCCAGGAACGTGGTGGCCGCATGACGTGCCCGCCGGACGAAGGATGGTGCCGACAATGAAAGCAGCAGGACTCAAGGTGCTGGTTGCACCTGACTCGTTCAAAGGCAGCCTCAGTGCGACCGAGGTGGCGGATCGCATCCGCGCCGGCATCCGGCGTGCGGTGCCTGGTGCGGATGTCACCGTGGCACCGATTGCCGATGGCGGCGAAGGTACCGCAGAAGTCCTGGCGGCCACGCTTGCGGGCGTGTGGGAAGCGGTGGTTGCCACCGATGCCAATGGCGTGCCAAAGCCGGTGCGGTACTTCCGCGGCCGCACGCAGGAGTTTGGCGAGCTCGCGATCGTCGAGGTGGCTGAAATCGTCGGCCTTCCGCACGCCCTGCTGGCGCCGGGGCAACGCACGACCAGGGGCATCGGCCATGTCATCCGCGCGCTCGCTGAGCGCAGTGTCGATACCATCGCGATCGGGCTGGGCGGATCTTCCACCAATGACGCAGGTGCCGGCCTGCTGGCGGAAACCGGCTTTCGCTTTACCGATGCGCAGGGCAACGCATTGTGGCCAACCCTGGATACGCTGGACGCGATCTGCGCCGCAACGTATCAGCAGCCTGCGCAGCTTGGCCGGGTCCGGCTGCTGGGCCTGTCCGACGTCAACAATCCGCTCTGCGGGCCAAACGGCGCGACCTTTGTCTTCGGCCCGCAGAAGGGCGTGCAAGACCTGGCCGCTGCGGATGCCCGGCTGGAACGGTTCGCAAAGCGATGCGCGGCCGTCGTCGGGCTGGATGTTGCCGATGCGCAAGGCAGCGGCGCCGCCGGCGGCATCGGCTTTGCGTTGCGCCTGCTCGGCGCCGAGATCGTTCCCGGCGCGGCCTTTGTGCTGGGTGCCGCCGGCCTCGGTGCAGGGCTCGGCGCCTTCGATTGGGTCATTACCGGCGAGGGACGGTCCGATGCGCAGACCATGATGGGGAAAGGTCCTGCCATGATCGCGCGCATGGCGCGCCAGGCTGGTGTGCCGGTGACGCTGCTCTCTGGCGCCGTCGAGCCCGATGCCGGACTGGCCGAAGCCTTCGACGGATGCATCTCGATTCAGCAGGGGCCGGTATCGATCGGCTTTGCGATGGAGCATGCGGCGGCATTGCTTGAGGATGCTGCATGCCAGCTTGCGCGCCTGTATGTCGCCGCCGGCCGGCAGGAAAATCGCCTGGGCGTATAGAAAAAAAGGGTCTCCCCACCCCGGGGAGACCTTCCACGCATCGAAGATACTTAGTCCGCGCGAATATTCGATGTCTTGACCACACGCGACCAGGACGCCAGTTCCTGATCGACGAACTTGCCCAGTTCCTGCGGCCCCATGTAGGCAGCGAAGGCACCTTGTTCCTCGATCTTCTTCCTGTAGGTGTCGCTGGCCACGATCTTTTTCACCTCCTGGGACAAGCGCTCGACGATGGCCGGCGGTGTATTCGCCGGTGCAAACAGTGCAAACCAGGATTCCACCTCATACCCTGGCAGCCCAGCCTCCGCGGTGGTCGGCACATTGGGCATGGAGGGATGGCGCTTCGGTCCGGCATAGGCAAGCGCCTTGATCTTGCCCGCCTGCACATGCCCGATCACGCTCGGCGGGGTCGTGATGAACATGTCGACCTGCCCGCTGATCAGGTCGGTGACCACGGGCCCGGCGCCCTTGTACGGTACGTGCGTCATCGGCACTTTGGTCTGCCGCGCCAGCATCTCGCCGGCGATATGCTGGATCGAGCCATTGCCGGACGAGGCATAGAACAGGCCCTTGCCATTGCTTTTGCCGTAGGCGACCAGTTCGGCTATCGATGTCGCGGGCAGCTTGCCGCTGACGGCGATGACGTGCGGCGCGCGCATGACCAGCGCCACCGGGACGAAGCTGGACGGCTTCCAGCGGATCTGCGGGAACAGCGCCGGATTGCCGACGTGGTAGCCGGAATACTGGAGCAGCAGCGTATAGCCGTCCGGCGCCGCCCGCGCCACGGCTTCGGTGCCGATATTGCCGCTGGCGCCGGGCTTGTTGTCCACCACCACGGGCTGGCCAAGCGCGGCCTGCAGTTGTTCGCCGACCAGGCGGGCAACGATATCGGTGGATCCGGCCGGTGCGCTGGGCACCACCAGGGTGACCGGCTTGGTGGGATAGGCGTTGGTGCTGTGGGCCGGGGCGGCCGCAGCCAGGGCCGCCAGGGCGGCCGCGGCGATCGTCATGCGTTTCATGGGTGTCTCCTCCGTCGTTTTGTCGGGTTGGCCGATCTTCAGTCGACCAGTTCTGATATCTCGATCAGGTTCAGGTCCGGATCGCGCACGTAGACCGAGCGGATCTTCTGCGTGGCGCCGGTGCGTGCCACCGGTCCTTCGACAATCGGCCACTGGCATCGCTGAAGATGGGCGATGACGTCGTCGAGCGGGACCGAAGCGATAAAGCAAAGATCGAGTGCGCCGGGAACGGGCAGGTGTGCCTTGGGCTCGAACTCGGCGCCGCGCTGGTGGAGGTTGATCTTCTGGTTGCCGAAGCGGAAGGCCAGGCGACCGTTGCCGAAGGTTTCAGGCTGCATCTGCATGACTTCGGTGTAGAAGTGCCGCGTGGCTTCGAGGTCAACACAGGTGAGCACCAGATGGTCAAGATGGTCGATCAGGGACATGATGGTTTCCAGGTAGATGTCAGGGCTGGAAGGCCCGCTGTTCGGGGATCGCGTCGGCGGCCGGCATCGGATGCAGGTCGAGGCGGCGGCCGGCCTTCAGCAGCTGGCTTGGGACGTCATGGCCGATCAGGCCCCGCAGGCGCGCGGCGGCATCCAGGATGGCTGCCAGGTCGACGCCGGTGTCATAGCCGTCCAGTTCAAGCATATGGACGAGTTCTTCGGTGCAGACATTGCCGGTCGCGCCCGGCGCATACGGACAGCCACCGAGGCCGCCCAGCGAAGCGTCGAAGCGGTCGATGCCCTGCTCCAGCGCGGCGAGCGTGTTGGCCAGCGCCAGGCCCCGGGTATTGTGGAAATGCAGGGTCAGCGCCAGGCTGGGGAACTGCCGCCGCGCGGCCTCGCACAGCCTGGCGACCTGCGACGGGAACGCCATGCCAGTGGTATCGCACAGCGTCACGCCGTGAGCCCCCAGGTCGGCGAAGCGCTGCATCCAGCCCAGCACGTTTTCCAGCGGCACGTCGCCTTCCATCGGGCAACCCATCGCGGTCGACAGCGAGATGTTGATCGCGGTCGGCGTCTCCTTCACCACGCGGATGACGTCGGCAAGCTGGGCAAACGATTGCTCGCGCGACATGCGCAGGTTGGTGCGGTTGTGGCTTTCGCTGACCGACATCACCAGGTTGACCTCGTCGACCTGGCAGGAAAGCGCGCGCTCGGCGCCGCGCACATTCGGCACCAGCACCGTGTAGACCACACCCGGGCGCCGCGCGATGCGATGCATCACCGCTTCCGCGTCGCGCAGCGCCGGGATCGCCTTGGGCGAGGTGAAGGAAGTCACCTCGATCCTGGCGTAGCCGCACGCGCTCAGCGCGTCGATCAGGGCAACCTTGTCATCGGTCTCGACAAAGCGGGCCTCGTTCTGGAAGCCGTCTCGCGTGGCGACTTCATGTATGTAAACCTTCCTGGCAGTCATGCCGGTCTCCTTGTCAGATAATCCCTGCCACGCGCCATGCCTCGCGCTGCGCCGTGCCGATGCCAAGGCCTTCCAGCACCGCGTCGGTATGCTGGCCAAGCGCGGGGGCGGGGTTGGGCAGTGCGCCGGGGGTGGCGCTCAGCTTCGGCACGATGCCGGGCAACTGGACGGGGGTGCCGTCCGGCAATTGCGCGTCCAGGATCATGTCGCGCGCGCGGTAGTGCGGATCGCTGGCGATATCGGCGACGTCGTAGATCTTGCCCGCGGGGATGCGGGCGCCATTGAGCGCGTCGAGTGCCGCTTCCAGGCTGCGCTGTGCCGCCCATTCGCCAATGGCGGCGTCGAGCAT
Source organism: Cupriavidus sp. FW306-01-F10A (assembly GCF_058782785.1). NCBI lineage: Bacteria > Pseudomonadati > Pseudomonadota > Betaproteobacteria > Burkholderiales > Burkholderiaceae > Cupriavidus > Cupriavidus sp. FW306-01-F10A. Next base: position 192,987 of record NZ_JBYSYA010000009.1, on the reverse strand, counting down.
CGCGACCTGGCTGACCCGGCCGTCGTTGTGGGCCAGGGCAGGGTCGTCGCGCAGGTCGGGGCGCTCGATCATGTCCATCAGCCGCCTGAAGATGCCATCGCCATTGCCAGCGATCAGCACATACTTGCCGTCGGCGCAGCGGTACGCATTGGTCGGCGCGATGCCGGGAAGACTGCTGCCGGCCGCCTGCCGCACGGCGCCGAACACCGAGTATTCCGGCAGCAGGCTCTCCATCATGCTGAACACCGACTCGTACAAGGCCACATCCACGACCTGGCCCTGGCCGCCGTTCTGCTCCCGGTGCCGCAACGCCAGCAGGATGCCGATCACACCGTGCAGCGCGGACAGGGAGTCCCCGATCGATACCCCCACGCGCACCGGGGTGCGGCCCGGCTCGCCGCTCAGGTGGCGCAAGCCGCCCATCGCTTCGCCAATGACGCCGAAGCCCGGCCGGTCGCGATAGGGACCGGTCTGGCCATAGCCGGACACGCGCAGCATCACCAGCCCGGGGTTGGCCGCGCGCAGGCTGTCCCAGCCCAGGCCCCAGCCTTCCAGCGTGCCCGGGCGGAAGTTCTCGATCAGCACGTCGCTTTGCGCGGCCAGCTTGCGCACGACTTCCTGGCCTTGCGGCGTGCGCAGGTCCAGCGTGACCGACTGCTTGTCGCGGGACTGTGCCTCCCACCAGACCGAGGTGCCTTCATGCAACAGCCGCCACTTGCGCAGCGGATCGCCCGTGCCCGGCGGCTCGACCTTGATCACTTCCGCGCCGAACGCCGCCAGCATGCGCGCGGCAAACGGCCCCGCGATCAGCTGCCCCAGTTCCAGGACGCGTACGCCGGCAAGAGGCTTTGACTTGCTTGCTTCCATCTCCATCAGATTTGCTCCGAGAAACCTCGCCATTCATGGCGGGGAGTGAAAGGAGTGCTGCCGGCAGCAAGCAATCCCAAATTAGAATGGCCGGCATGCTTCTCGTCTATCGCTACCGGGTGAAGTCGCTGAACGGCCTGCTCAATCAGCAGAGCCGCGCGGTGAACTACGTCTGGAACTTCTGCAATGACTCGCAGAAGCACGCGCTCAAATGGGGGAAGAAGTGGCCGAGCGGGTTCGATCTGAACGTGCTGACCACCGGCAGCAGCAAGGAACTCGGCATTCATTCCGGCACGGTCAACGCGACATGCGAGCAGTACGCGAAATCGCGCAGCCAGCATCGCCGTCCTTACTTGCGATACCGCGGTAGGAAGAGCTTGGATGGGTGCCCATGAAGTGCCGCGATTTGAAGCGAGAGAGCGAGGCGTTTCGCTTTGCCGGGCATACCTTCCGCGTGTTCAATAGTCGCCTGTTGCCCGAAGGCAAGATCAGGGACGGCACCAACTTTGCGCAGGATTCGCGCGGGAACTGGTTTCTCAACATCGTGATAGAGGTTGCTGATATGCCGGCACGCCCGATTCAAACTGGCGTCGGCATCGATCTTGGTTTGAAGGACTTCGCGACGCTCTCGACCGGCGAGAAGCTCCCCAATGACCGCTTTGGCCGGCATGCCGCCGAACGACTGGCGAAGGCGCAGCGTGCGCGAAAGCACAAGCGGCATATTGCCAAGCTGTATGCCAAGGTGGCGAATGCCCGCGCCGACTTCCAGCACAAGCTTGCGCTCGAGCTCGTCCGGCGCTTCGATTACATCGCGGTCGGCAACGTGTCGGCTTTGAAACTCGCCAAAACTAAGATGGCGAAGAGCGTCTACGACGCATCCTGGTCGTCCTTCCGGGAGAAGCTCCGCTACAAAGCGATTGCGCACGGAGCTACGTTTGAGGAAGTGAACGAAAGCGGTTCTACCCAGTCCTGTTCGGCGTGCGGTTCGAAGGACAGCACGACGCGGCCGAAAGGTATCGCAGGACTGCGAATAAGAGAGTGGACTTGCAGTAGATGTGGTGTCGTGCATGACCGTGATACCAATGCTGCGTTAAACATTCTCCGATGCGGACGTGCATCGCCAAGTGTGGGAATCCCCTGCCTTTAGGCAGGGGAGGACGTCAACTCGATGGCTCCTGCTGTGTGTGCGCTGGAGATAGTGGGTCAAAAGCCGTTGCCTGGTAATCGATGGATTCTCAACCGTCCTTTCCTGACGGGAAAAGGTGGTCCATATTGCTGTACGGGGGCACCACCACCGGCACAACCCGCCACTTGTCGGCTATCCCAGGCGGATCAAGGCTAGCATCGAGATTCGGGAAGCCCGGCGCGCCGTTTGACAAGGCGCGAGCGGCTTACTAGCCTTTCCTGACTTTCAATCCAGTCGGCGCGCGTCGCCAGTGCAATCCGATGATCAATCCTGCCCATTTCGATCTCCAGTCCCTGCGCGTCTTCCAGCTGGTGGCCCAATGCGGCGGGCTGACGCAGGCGGCGAACAAGTCACACATGACGCTGTCGGCCCTGAGCAAACGGATCGCAGACCTTGAGCGCACGGTGGGATGCGCGCTGTTCCTGCGGGTTCGGCGCGGGCTTGAGCTGACGCCGGCTGGCCATGAGCTGGTCCAGCATGCGCGCATGGTGCTCGACAAGGTCAACCAGATGGCGGGCGAGATGAGCGACTTCGCCACCGGCGTGCGCGGACACGTCAAGGTCTGGGCCAATACGTCAGCCGTGATCCAGTTCCTTCCGCACGACCTGGCAAGCTTCCTGGCTTCGCAGCCGATGATCAGGATCAGCCTGGAGGAGCGCCTGAGCCAGGACGTGGTGGTGGCGCTGCTGTCCGGTGAAACCGATATCGGCGTGTTCGCCGACAACGTGCCCGCTTATGACATCAGGAAGTCTGTCTATCGGCGTGACCGCCTGGTCGTCCTGGTGCCTGCCGGGCATCCGCTGGCCGGGCGCTCGGAAGTGAGTTTCGACGAAACCCTGGAGTACGACTTTGTCGGCCTCAACCAGGGCAGCTCGCTGCTGCAGCGCCTGACCGACGCTGCATCGGCACTGGACAAGGTCGTGCGGCTGAGGATCCAGGTCAGCAGCTTCGATGCGATCTGCCGGATGATCGAGGCCGGCCTGGGCATCGGCGTCCTGCCGGATGGCGCGGTCCGGCCCGAACTGCTGGGTGCCGGGCTGCATGCCGTCTACCTGTCCGACGCCTGGGCCTCACGCATTCTCTGGCTGGGCGTGAGGGATGAAGCTGGTCTCCTGCCGGAGGCAAGGACGCTGCTGCAGCATCTGCGTGCAGCGGGGTCTGCCAGCGCGAGTCGTTGATGGCATGGATGTGCCGTGATGCCGGTCACCGACGGTCCACAGGACGCATTTCACCGTCAGCACGGCCTGCCAGGAGATGACGCCGCGCCGGGCGGCGGCTAGTCACGCAAATGCTCGCCCATGAATTTTCGGAATATTTCCATGCTCGGTGCCTCGGTTCGCCCCGCCAGGGTGAAGAAGGCATAGCGGGGGCCGTCATCGACCGCTGGGGTAGTGTCCAGTTCGCATAGTTTTCCTGCGGCAATCTCCGCACGCACTGCCGCGACGATGCTGAACAGTATCGCGTCGGAATCCAGCACAGCTTCGACCAGGCTCCGGACATTCTCGCACCTGAGGCTCAGGCAATGCTCCGGATCGGCGCGCGGTCCGAAGCGCTTCACGAGGTTGCGCGCGACTTCCGTGCTGAGCGGGGCGGAAGCCAGCGGATAACGCATGACATCGTCAAACGTTACAGCGTCTCCGCCGGCGGCCTGTTGCACAAGCGGATGTCCTGTGCGGCAGATAAAGCGACCCTGCAACGCGTTCAGCAACTCGTGGCGAAGGTCCGTTGCTGGCGCCACGCTGCTCACCTCCACGACGACTGCATCAAGCGATCGCTGACGCAGCTGGATCATCAGCGCATCGGAAGTACCAAGCGACACGCTGACCTGTATGCCGGGATGGTGCCTGGCCATGTATCGCAGAAACGGCGTCGCCAGCACTGCGCCCGGCCCGGCGCCCAGGCCGACGCGGATGGCACCCAGGTGGTGGTGGTGGAACAGTTCGACGCTGCGATGCAGTTCCGCTTCCTCGAACACGATGCGCCGGGCCCGGTTGGCAATCAGCTCCCCCAATGGGGTCAGCACATTGCGCTTGCCGTGCCGGTCGATCAGGCGGCCTCCCAGTTCATCCTCCAACGTCTGGATGCTCCGGCTCAGCGCGGACTGGGTCAGGTGCAGGCGTTGCGCCGCCTGGCTGAAGGACGCCATATCCGCCACCATCAGCAGATGCTTGAGATGTTTGAGATGCATTGCGCACTTCGTGATGAGATTTTTGAATAAATTTTAGTCTGATAATGCATTGGACGCATGCTTGATGGCGCTTTACGATCCGATTCCACAAGAACACGGATTGAGGAGACAGCCATGACCCGATTCAAGAACGTCGGCCGCCGTTGGCTCGGCGGCCTGGTTGCAGCACTGCTTCTTGCCGGCCTGGCGCCGGCACACGGCTTTCCTGACCGGCCGGTAACGCTGATGGTGCCGTTCCCGGCGGGGGGCCTCTCCGACGTTGTTGCCCGGAACCTGAACGGGCCCCTCGCCCGGCAGTTCGGGCAGCCGGTCATCGTCGAAAACCTCGGGGGAGCTGGTGGAGCAATTGCCGCGCAGAAGGTCCTTCACGCACCGGCCGACGGCCATTTGCTATTGCAGGCAGGGCCCGGCGAGCTCATCACTACGCCGCTGGCCAATGCCGCAATCAAATTCAGGAGCGAGGATTTCCGGCTGGTGCATATGGTCGGCGCGGTCGATCTTGCCATCCTGGTGCGCAGGGATCTGCCGGTAAAGGATGTCGACGAACTGGCCGCCTATGCCGCGCAGGCAGCCAAGGCCGGCAAACCACTGACGTATGCCAGCGTCGGCATCGGCTCGCTCTATCACCTCCTGGGGGCGCATATGTCCCAAACCATCGGAGCGCCGATGACTCACGTGCCTTACAAGGGCGGCGCGGCCGTGATCCAGGACCTCGTTGGCGGAATCGTCGATATCTTTATCTCGCCGTTTGGCAAGCCTGATATCGAACGCATGCGCACCGGCCAGGTCAGGATGCTGGCGGTCCTGTCGCCCACACGCGTGGATGCAGTGAAGTCGGTGCCCAGCGTCAATGAAAGCAAGGCGCTGCGGGGCTTCAACTATTCAACCTGGGCCGGGATCTTCGTGAAGAAGGACACAGCCGAGCCGGTTGTGCAGGCGGTGCACAACGCGATTGTGCATACGCTGGCCGACCCCTCGGTGCGCGCCAGCCTGGATGCCGCGAACCTGCCTGCGTCCAGGCCGGTGTCGCTTGCGGAAAGTCAGAAGGCCTATCAGCAGAGCATCGAACAATACCGCGGCATTGCCCGTGCCATCGGCTTGCAGCCGCAATAAGGACGCCATGCATCCCATCCTGGCCGCGCTGCGGGATAGCGCCGAAGAGTTCGTAGCAGTTCGCCGTGACCTGCACCGGCATCCGGAACTCGGCTTCGAGGAACATCGCACCAGCGACATCGTTGCCAGCCTGCTCGCCGAATGGGGCTATGAGGTCGAGCGCGGGCTGGGGACAACGGGGGTCGTCGGCCGGCTGCGGCGCGGTTCGGGCAACCGCAGCCTTGGCATCCGCGCCGACATGGATGCCTTGCCGATGGAGGAGGCCACAGGGCTGGCCTATGCCAGCTGCCATCCTGGCGTCATGCACGCCTGCGGGCATGATGGGCATACCACCATGCTGCTTTGCGCAGCAAAGTACCTCGCCCGGCGCGGCGGTTTCAGTGGAACGCTGAACCTTATCTTCCAGCCGGCAGAGGAGGGGTTGGGCGGTGCAAAGAAGATGATGGAGGACGGACTGTTCAGGAAGTACCCTTGCGATGCCGTCTTCGCCATGCACAACGTACCGGGCACCGCATCGGGCCGTCTGCTCTTGCGTGAGGGCGCGGCGCAGGCTTCGGCCGACAACGTGACCATTACGCTGGAAGGCGTCGGTGGCCATGCAGCGATCCCACACCACGCGGCCGATCCTGTCGTGGCCGGCGCCTCCATCGTGATGGCCTTGCAGACCATCGTGGCGCGCAATGTCGATCCGCTGCAAGCGGCGGTCATTACCGTGGGCGCATTCCAGGCCGGTACCGTCTCCAATATCATTCCCTCGCATGCCGTGCTCAGGCTGAGTGTCCGCGCACTGGACCGCGATGTGCGAGAGCAGATCGAACAGCGTGTCAGGGATCTGGTATCGGCGCAGGCGCAGAGCTATGGCGTCACGGCGCAGGTCGATTATCAGCGCGGATACCCAGTCCTGGTGAATACGCCGGCTGAAACGGCGTTCGCGAGCCAGGTTGCTCTGGAGTTGCTGGGCCCGAGCCACGTCAATTGCAAGGCGTCGCCCATTGCCGCAAGTGAGGACTTTGCCTTCATGCTGGATGCCGTGCCCGGCTGCTACCTGTGGATCGGAAACGGCGAAGGCGGAATGGCCGGAGGCTGCTCGGTCCACAATCCCGGCTACGACTTCAATGACGGGAACATTGCTGTCGGTGCGGCGTATTGGGCCCTGCTATGCGAACGATTCCTCGTGGACTAATGATCGGCCGGCGGGATGCACAGTCTTCCATCACCGGCTGGGCCGCCAGCGTTCGTCGTCCCGGCGCCACCTACGGTGATCAAATGTCGAAGTAGAGCTGGAATTCCCATGGGTGCGGCCGCACCTTCAAGGTATCGATCTCGCGCGTGCGCTTGTAGTCGATCCAGGTGCTGATCAGGTCTTCAGTGAAAACATCACCTTTTCGCAGGAACGCTGAGTCGGCTTCCAGCGCGCAAAGCGACTCTTCGAGCGAACCTGGTACCTGCCGGATGCTGGCCGCTTCCTCCGGTGGCAGATCATAGATGTTCTTGTCGAGCGGGTCGCCGGGATCCGTCTGGTTTTCAATGCCGTCCAGGCCGGCGAGCAGCATTGCCGAGAAGGCTAGATAGGCATTGGCGGACGGGTCAGGACAGCGAAATTCAACGCGCCTGGCACTTGGGGAATCCGAAACCATGGGAATCCGGGCCGCGGCGGACCGGTTGCGCTGCGACATGGCCAGATTGACAGGCGCCTCGTATCCGGGCACCAGCCGCTTGTAGGAGTTCGTGCTCGGTGCGCAAAAAGCCATCAGCGCGGGGGCGTGGCTGAGCAAGCCGCCTATATACCAACGGCACATCTGGGACGTCTGCGCCCAACCGTTCTTGTCATAAAAGAGGTTCTCGGCGTCGCGCCAGAGGCTCTGGTGGCAATGCATGCCGCTCGCGTTGTCGGCAAACAGCGGCTTGGGCATGAAGGTGGCGACCTTGCCGTGGCGGCGCGCAACGTTCTTGCAGATGTACTTGTACATCATCACGTTGTCTGCCATTCGCATCAGTGGCGCAAAGCGCATGTCGATTTCGTTCTGGCCCGCCGTGGCGACCTCATGGTGATGCACCTCGACCTGGATGCCGGCCTGCATCAGCGCGAGCACGATTTCGGAGCGGATGTCCTGCAGCGTATCGCTTGGCGGCACGGGAAAATATCCTCCCTTGTAGCGCTGCTTGTAGCCGAGATTGCCGCCACCATAGGCGCCTTCGTCACGCCCCGAGGTCCATTCGCCTTCGGCGGATTCGACATGGTAGTAGCCAGAGTGCTGGTCCTGCCCGAAGCGGATGGAGTCGAAAATAAAGAATTCAAGTTCGGGACCAAGGTAGCAAACCGTGGCAAGACCGGTTTGCCGGAGGTAGAGCTCTGCCTTGCGTGCGATGTGGCGCGGATCGCGCGAATACGGCTGGTGCAGGACAGGGTCCAGCACGTCGCAGATCAGCGCCAGCGTTGGTGCTGCGCAAAACGGATCGATGAATGCCGTGGCCGGGTCAGGCCTGACCAGCATGTCGGACTCGTGGATTTCCTGGAACCCGCGAATGGAAGACCCGTCGAAACCGATGCCGGCCGAGAACAGGTCGTCGTTGACTTCCGGCAGCGTGATCGAGAAGTGCTGCCACACGCCGGGCAAGTCGGTGAACCTGAGGTCAACCACCTGGATCGCGTGCGTCCGGATCAGATCGATGACCTCGCCGGGGTTTTGTGGCGGTGCAACGTGATAGCTGCCGGGTTCTATTGAGACCATGCCCATATCCGCCTCCATCATCTGCGCGCAGCTAGTTCAACATTAGCTTGTCAGATTCCGAATGGAAAGCGCCTCACCAACCCCGCAGTCCAGCCGAATGTCTGTGGTCGCCAGCCCGACTCAAGCCGGCTTCCCCAGACATTCGCTTGGTTTGCCTATTGTTCCCGCGCAGGCGATAGCACGAGTAGCGTAGACGTGCCATGGGCCAGAACGCGCCCGTCCTTCGCAAGCACGCGAGCTTCCGCGGTAATGATCTGACGGCCGTGGCTGACAACGCGGCCTTCGACACGGACCCGGCCTGTATCGGGCTTGATCGGCCGGGAGAAATTGCCCTTTGTTTCGATAGTGGTGTAACCAGTGCCGGCGGGAAGAAGGGAGTTGGCTGCACAGCCGGTTGCGCTGTCGATGAGCGTCAGGGGCCATCCGCCGTGCACCGAACCCATTGGATTGAGCAGTCTGGACGACGGCTCGCCTTCGAACGCGGCGAATCCGTCGCCGACCTCAACTAACCAGAAGTCGAGGGCCTGTGAGATGGGCGGCTGCGGCAGGTGTCCGTCCACAATGGCTTGAAGAATTGCCCTGCCGTTCATGTTTGCGACGTCGGCGGGTGAGGCAAGGCCGTATCGATATTCCATCTCGTCAGATCTCCTCGTTGTTGGTAATATATGCAGATACAAACAATGCATCTGCATATAGTATCGGCATGCAAAAGCGAAGGCAAGGAGCCAGGACCCTGCGCGCAGACGCCGCTGCGGTTCTCGATGTCGATCTCGGCTGGTGGTCGCGCCTGTTGGCGCGCAGAATTACAGCGGAGCTGGATGAGGCGTTGGCTTCATCTGGCCTGTCCAGTACCCAATTTGGATTGATGTGCCTGATCGCGTCAGCAACGGACGACACCCTTGCCTCATTGGCGCAACGAGCCGGACTGAATCAATCGACAATGTCGAGGAATGTGGATCAGCTTGTCAGCACGGGGCTGGTGGAAGTCGTCACGTCCGAAGCGGATCGCCGCCGCCGCGCGGTGTGGTTGACAGAGGCTGGCGCCTTCAAGTTGCAGCAGGCTCTGGCGCTGTGGCAGCCAGCCCACCGTGCGTTGCGCCAAAAGCTGGGTTCAGAGTTGCACGACATGGTAGGCGAGGTCGCAGCAAGGCTGGCAGAGTAGTGGCAGAGCGCCTGACCGACAACGACGCTGTTGTGGCATCCTTCCATTTCCAAAAAGAAAAAGAAGGGTAGGGGTCAACATGTATAAGGGCTTGCTGGTAGTTGCGGCCGTCGCGGCCGCCTTCATCTATTACAAAACGCACGCGCCTTTGGCAAATCCCGTTGCCCAGGCCGAGCCACAGCAGATCGAGGTTTCAGCCGTGGCAGCAACGGCGGAACCGGCATTCCGCTGCGACGGCAAACAGCACTGCAGCCAGATGGCATCCTGCGCGGAAGCGCGCTTCTATCTGAAAAACTGCCCGGCGGTAAAGATGGATGGGGACGGCGACGGTATTCCATGTGAGACGCCGCCCCTGCAGTGCATGTTTTGACGTGCCGCTTGCTGTCCGACACCGGAACCGCGCAATGCGTCATGTGACCGACCGGCACGGGCCGTCACGAAACCAACGGCTATTGGCTTGCCCGATCATCGATCACGTGCTGCAGCGCCTGCACGAATTGCCTGACCGCTGGCGTCGCTACCTCCTCGTCGAACGCGAATTCCACGTCGAAGCGGTCAGCGACCTCAGGCAGTGGCACCAGCCGCACGGTCGGCGGACAGACGGTTGCCAGGCTTGCGGGGACAAACGCGCAACCCATCCCCGCCGAAACCAGACCGAACACGTCCGACGTGCCTGTGATCGCGGTAGAAACCGACGGTGCGGACTGCTACGCCCGCTCGGTTGCCGAAGGCAGGCCGGTGGAACTCTCACAGATCACCAGCGTGGCGACGTCGCTTGGCGCCAGGCGGCCGTGTGATGGCGCGCTCCGATGGGCGCAGCGTCACGAGATCCACAGCGTCGTTGTGTCAGACAAACAGGCGGTGGAGGCAGCGATAAGGTTTCTTGACGAACACCGCGTCCTGGTTGAGCCGGCATGCGGCGCAGCCTTGGCGGCATTGGATTGCGACACCCCGGTGCTGCAGGCGGCCTCCAGCATTGCCGTGGTGGTATGTGGCGGGGCCACGGTGACGGCACAGCAACTGCTTGACTTTGCTGCAAAGCTGGACTGAGCGGGTTTAAGGTAGCAATTTGGTAAGCTCGGCTACCCGCCGGCGAGATTCGCCCGGATTACCTGGTTCCGGGGATGCCCCTCACGGCCGATTTCTGTCAGCCTGGCGTGATCCGGAGATCGGCCAATTCCGGTGGTACAGCTAAACTCTGGCCGTGACCGCACCGTACCCCATGAGCCAACCATTGACTGACACCGGCGAATCGGTGTTGCCCGCGCCCTTGCTGGTCGTCGAGGACGAGCCACTGATGCAGACCAGGCTACGCACGATCCTGGCCACGCTCGGCTATGCCGATGAGGCCTTGTGGTTTGCCGGCAGCCTCGCCGACGCCAATGCGCTGCTAACCGCCCAGCCGTTTGCGATGGTGCTGGTTGACGTCGGGCTGCCCGACGGCAATGGCATCGACCTCATTCGCGCGTTGCACGAGCGCGATCCCGCCTTGCCAATTCTGGTAATCTCGACCTGGAACACGGAGCGCGTCATCGTGAGCGCGCTGCAGGCGGGTGCCACCGGTTACCTGCTTAAGGAGCGCGACGACCTCGAGATTTCCTTGTCGATCCGCAGTGCGCTGCGCGGCGGAGCGCCGATCGATCCTTTCGTTGCCAGGCATATCCTCGATCTGGTCGCCACGACGGCACCATTGCCCGGCGGGGCGCAAATTCATGCGCGCCGATTGGTCGGCGCGTCGCCGCTGAGCGCACGGGAAATCGAAATCCTCTCGCTGGTCGGCAAGGGCCTGACCAATCGGGAGATCGCGGATTTGCTGTCCTTGTCCAGACTGACGGTCGAATGCCACATCAGGAACATATACAAGAAGTTGGCCGTCCACTCCCGCACGCAGGCCGTTTTCGAAGCGCGTGCGCATGGCTTGTTGCGCTGATCTTGGGCGCCACGCTCCTCGCCGGCGCTGCAAACGCGCAGGAAGGGCCGGGCGCCACGGCCTTCACCCGCATAGAGGCTGCCCGATCGACCTGGCAGGGTGATAGCCCGCCGGCGGCGGGCTGGGTCACAGTGAAGCTGCCGGACGACTGGTCCTCGCGCTGGCCCGAGTTCGACGGCGTGGTCTGGTACCGGCTGAGCTGGCAATGCACAGATGCAAGCCAACCCACGGCGCTGATGCTCGCTTACCTGAATATGGCGGGGGCGGTTTATCTCAACGGCAGCTTGCTGATGCGTGACGCGAGCCTCGTCGAACCGCTCACGCGAGCCTGGAATACTCCCCGTTATCAGTTGATATCTCCGCCGTTGCTGCGGGAGGGCACCAACACGCTGCTGATTCGCGTCTCGGGGCTGTCGGCATACCAACCCGGCCTTGGACCCGTATCGGTCGCCGACCCGGACCGCCTGCGGGCCGCTTACGAACAGGCCTACCGGCTGCGTCATGACCTGCAGTTGGTCAGCCTTGCAGTCACCGTCGCGCTAGGTTGCTTCTTCTTTTCGCTCTGGGTGATGCGCCGGCAAGAAGTGACCTACGGATGGTTCAGCCTGATGTCGCTGGCCTGGTGGTGGGTGGCGCTGAATCAGGTGGCGACGAGCACCTGGCCGTTTGCCAGTACCGATGCCTGGGGGCGCGCAAATATCATCGCGCTGCTCATCTACAGTGCTGCCTTCACGATGTCCATGGTGCGCTTCTGCGAACGGCGCCTGCCGCGCATCGAAGCGGTGCTCTGGACGCTGGTAGTGTTGGGCGCGGCCGTCATGCTCGGGGCGCCGCACGGTTACCTGACCGACGTACGCAACACGCTGACGGTGGGACTGGCGTGCAATTTCTTCGCGACGTGCCTTGTATTTCTCTGCTTTGCCTGGCGCAGTGGTCGCACCGATCATCGCATCCTCTCGTTTTGCATTGCAATTTTCCTTGTCGCCGCGGTACACGACCTGCTGAGCTTTCTTGGCATCCTCAAGGACAACCTCTACTACGCAGCCCTCACTTCGCAGTTCCAGATGATCGCCATGGCGCTGGTGCTGGCCTGGCGCTTCGTCGCCAACCTGCGCCGCATTGAACGATTCAATGACGAACTGCACTGCAAGATCGACGCGGCCAAGGCGGAGCTCGCAGCCAACCTGGATCGCCAGCGCGAGTTCGAAGTCGCCAATGCGCGGCTCAGTGAACGGCTCAATCTCGCACACGACCTGCACGACGGGCTCGGCGGCACGCTCGTCAGCGGAATTGCGACACTGGAGCGCATCCCTCACGACATCCCGCCAGGCCAGGTCCTGTCGATCCTCAAGGAGCTGCGCGACGACCTGCGCATCATCATCGATGCCACCTCCAGCCAGCAGTTTGGCGAGCACGCGCTGGCGGGTCAGATCGTGCCGCTGCGGCACCGTCTTACGCGGCTGTTCGAGAGCCACGACATCGAGTGCCGGTGGCAGCTCACTGGCCTCGATCAATGCTATCTGCCGACTTCGCAAATTCTTGATGTCATGAGGACCTTGCAAGAGGCGCTGACCAATGTACTGAAGCACAGCAAGGCGAGTCGCGCGGACGTCGTCCTGCGCAATGATGCCCGGGGACTGGAGCTGGTTGTCAGCGACAACGGAATGGGCTTCGAACCCGCCGCCATCGAACGGCATCCGGGCACCGGCATGCGCAGCATGCGCGCGCGTACCCGGCGTCTAGGCGGGACGCTCAGCGTGCGATCCACAGGGGAGGGGACTATGCTGACCGTGCGTATCCCAATCGCGGCCGCCCTTGGGTCACCACTTGACCTGCAGCCCGGCCGATCCGGTGATCGAGTTCCTGACCCTGGCATTACCCCCCGTGGCCCAAAGCCTGCCGGCTTCGGCCATAGAGACTGATCCTCCGGTACAGGGCCGAGGTTAGGCCCGCCAGCGAGACGAACATAGTCAATGTTGAACGGGCTGTGGACGCAGTTGAACCCTCGAAGCCGGGTGCAGGTCGTTCGCTGACGATCCCACGGCCAACTTCCGTAGGCGACCCAGAACGGCCAACCGATTGGTCGTGGTAGAGTCGACCATCATTTCTTATCGTGTAGCCTTATGTCGCCACCCGTTGAGATTCCGGCAATTGTTCCCGCGCAAACCGCGCTGGTGGTCATGCACTACCAGACCGACATCCTGGCGCTATTTCCCTCGGTCGCGCCCACTCTGCTCTCCAACACGCGCAAGCTGTGTGACGCCGCGCGGGCCAGGGGCGTCAGCGTTTATTTCGCCAAGATCCACTTTGCTCCAGGCTATCCGGAAGTCAGTCCGTTGAACCGGAACGGGCAGGGAATCAAGCAGCTTGGTCTTTTCGTCGACGACCAGATCTCGCCGGAACTCGGCCAGCAGGCCACTGAGCCGCTGATCATCGCGCATCGCGCCAGCGTGTTCTTTGGTACCGACCTGCAGGTACGGCTTTCCGCGCAGGGTATCGATACCCTGCTCATGGTGGGCATTGCGTCGACCGGTGTGGTGCTGTCGTCGGTCGCCTATGCGAGCGATGCGGACTTCCGCTTATTCACGGTCAAGGATTGCTGCTACGACCCGGATCAGGTCGTGCACGACCATCTCTTTTCAACGGCATTCGATTCGCGCACAACGGTGCTTTCGCTCGCTGATGCCTTGCGCTTGCTTGCCTAGCATTTCGACCTGCCAGGAGTGCCGCCGTGCCATCCCTCAGGCAGACGGGAAGAGCAGATGATCGGTCAGGTTGCCCTTCAGATCGAGCATCGAATAATTCCGGCGGCTGAAGCGCCAGCGTCCCTCGACCTTTTCGAAGGCGTCATGATAGCGACCGGCTGCGATCACCTGTAGTGGGATACGCTCGGATGCCTGGAGAACCGTATAGTACGATCTGACGGTTGCCGTCAGCTTGTCCGGAGCAATCTCAATGATCGGATTGCTGATGACATGCCGGGTTCTGGGCGTTCCATCCGCATGCAATTTCACATAGGCTTGCCAGAGCTTGAGCATGGCCTCGGAACCTCGCAGCACTGCATCTCCGGTTTCGATCTCCGCATGTTCGAACAGTGCGGCGACCCCCGGCAGATCACCGGCGTCCATGCGCTCGGCATAGATGTAGAGGAGATTGGCAAGCTGCACGGCATCGTCGGTCATCGACTCGTCTCCGGTGGTTTGCGAGGATTAAAGCAATCCGGCGCTACTCCGGCATCGTCCGCTTGGAGTACGAAGCCCTCACCCCATCCCCACCACACTGGACAGCAACATCTTCACCAGCACCGCCTGCCGCGTCGCCCCGGTCTTGGCAAAGATGCCCCGCAGGTGCGCCCGTGCCGTATTCTTTTTGACGCCGAGCCGCATCGCGGCTTCGTCCAGCGTCAGCCCGTCGACCATCAGCAAAGCCAGTTCGATCTCGGTCGGGGTCAGGTGGAACAGCTTGCGCAGGCTGGCGTGGGTGTTGCGCGGCGATCCCGCCGGGTCGCGGATGAACACCGCCACCGCGGGTCGGCGCGACTTGTCTTCGCTGCGATAGCTGAGCGGGATCGGCCGCACCAGCACGCTCAGGGGCGTGGACGCGGCGGGCCGGCTCAGCGTGGTGACTTCGCTGCGCGGTGCGGCCAGCGCGTGGGCCTGGGCCGCGTCCTCCAGGATCTTGCGGAACCTGCGGTTCTCCACCGGGCAGTGCGCGTGCAGCGCGCCCTCCGACAGGTAGAGGCCGTCGCGCGCCTGCAGCAGGCGGCCGGCGACGTCGTTGGTCCGGATGGTCCTGCCGTGCTCGTCCAGGATCACCGTGCCGACCTGCAGCCGGTCGACCGCATCCGCGTACAGGGACCGTTCGGATGCAAGCACATCGAGCGCGGCATGCAGGTCCACTGCGCGCTTCAGGTGCGGCAGCAGGCCGTGCAGCAGTGCCTTGTCGGCCTCGCCGAAGTCCTGTCCCGCGTGGACGCGGCTGATGAACAGCGCGCATTCCACGCCGTCGGGCGTGACCAGGTTGGCCGCCAGGATATAGCGCAGGCCCAGCGGTTGAAGGTATTGCGTGTAGAACGGGTGTGCCAGCCAGCCGGCTTCGCCAAACAGTTCGTCGGCGCTGAAGAGCCGGTCCGGGTGCAGGTCCAGGAAGGGGCACAGCGCGTAGTACTGCTCGCTGTACGAGGGCTCGCCCGGCAGGTGCGGGCCGTAGTCGGAGGCATTGACGATCAGCCCCGGCCGGTCGGTGGCCGGGTGGCGCAGCACCAGCGTGACGAAGGTGGCGCCCAGGCGCTGGCGCACGCTTTCCAGGAAACTTGCCCAGGGCACGGCTTCGGTCGGGCCCTGGTAGAGCTGGGCGAGCAGGGCGCTCAGCTCGGCGGCGGGCAGGGAGGCTGGCAGCATGATGGCGGTGCGACGGTTTGCTCCCCTCTCCCGCGTGCGGGAGAGGGGCAGGGGTGAGGGCCGGCGGTGGCATACCAGCAGCCGGAACTTCGTGGACATTCCCGCCCTCATCCCAACCCTCTCCCGCAAGCGGGCGAGGGAGCGCCCAATCGGTCATGCAAAGGCCATGACTGGCGCCAGACGTGGCGGTAGTCCAGGGCAGGAATCCCTGTCCCATCGTACCGACCCCGTCCGTCGCCTCATCGTCCGTTCGGCCTAGGGCTTCTCCCGCAGCCACGCCACGATCCGCTCCGCCGCCTGCTCCGCGCTGTCGGCGGTGGTGTCGATGCGGATCTCGGGCCGCTCGGGCGGCTGGTACGGCGAATCGATGCCGGTGAAGTTCTTCAGCTCGCCGCGCCGCGCCTTGCGGTACAGGCCCTTGGGGTCGCGTTGCTCGGCCACCGCCAGCGGCGTGTCGATGAAGACTTCGACGAAATCGCCGTCGCCGGCCAGCGCGCGGGCCATGTCGCGTTCCGAGCGGAACGGCGAGATAAAGGACACCAGCACGATCAGGCCCGCATCGAGCATCAGCCTTGCCACTTCCGCCACGCGCCGGATGTTCTCGACGCGGTCGGCCTCGGCGAAGCCCAGGTCCTTGTTCAGGCCGTGGCGCACGTTGTCGCCGTCGAGCAGGTAGGTGTGGTGGCCCAGCGTGTGCAGGCGCTTTTCCACCAGGTTGGCGATGGTGGACTTGCCCGCGCCGGAGAGCCCGGTGAACCAGACGATGCGCGGCGACTGGTGCTTGAGCGCGGCATGGGCGCGGCGGTCCACGTCGATGGCCTGCCAGTGCACGTTCTGCGCCCGGCGCAGCGCAAAGTGCAGCATGCCGGCGCCGACCGTGTTGTTGCTGAGACGGTCGATGATGATAAAGCCGCCCAGCTCGCGGTTGCGCGCGTAGGGATCGAAGGCCACCGGCTGGTCCAGGTGCAGGTTGCACACGCCGATCTCGTTCAGCTCCAGCGTGCGCGCGGCCAGGTGTTCGAGCGTGTTGACATTGACCTTGTACTTGGGCTGCGCCACGGTCACGCCCACGGTGCGCGTGCCGAGCTTGAGCAGGTAGGGGCGCCCGGGCAGCATGGCGTCCTCGTTCATCCACACCAGCGTGGCCTCGAACTGGTCGGCCACTGCCGGCGGGTCTTCCGGGCAGGCCAGCACGTCGCCGCGGCTGATGTCGATCTCGTTCTCCAGCGTCAGCGTCACCGCCTGGCCGCGCATGGCGTGCTCGCACGCGCCGGCGGCGCCGACGATGCCGGCCACGCGGCTCTCGCGGCCCGAGGGCAGCGCGCGCACGCGGTCGCCACGGCGGATCTCGCCGGCGCTGACGGTGCCGGCAAAGCCGCGGAAGTCCAGGTTGGGCCGGTTGACCCACTGCACCGGCAGCCGGAACGGTTCGCCTTGCACGGGCGCGTTGTCGATCGGCACGTTCTCCAGGTGGGCCATCAGCGTCGGGCCGTGGTACCACGGGGTGTTCGCACTGGGCTCGGTGATGTTGTCGCCGCGCAGGGCCGACATCGGAATGCAGGTGATATCGGTCAGGCCGATCTGCCGGGCGAACTCCCGGTACTCGTTCTCGATGCGCGTATGGACCTCGCGCGAGTAGTCGACCATGTCCAGCTTGTTGACGGCCAGCACCACGCGGCGGATGCCAAGCGTCGCCACCAGGTAGCTGTGGCGGCGCGTCTGGGTCTGCACGCCGCGGCGCGCATCCACCAGCAGGATGGCCAGGTCGGCGGTGGAGGCCCCGGTGACCATGTTGCGCGTGTACTGTTCGTGCCCCGGCGTATCGGCGACGATGAACTTGCGCTTGTCGGTGGCGAAGAAGCGGTAGGCCACGTCGATGGTGATGCCTTGTTCGCGCTCCGCGGCCAGGCCGTCCACCAGCAGCGCGAAGTCGAGGTCCTCGCCCTGCGTGCCCATCTTCTTCGAGTCGGCTTCCAGCTGGGCGAGCTGGTCTTCGAACAGCATCTTGGATTCATACAGCAGCCGGCCGATCAGCGTGCTCTTGCCATCGTCGACGCTGCCGCAGGTGATGAAGCGCAGCAGGCTCTTGTTTTGCTGGGCGTGCAGGTAGCGGGCGATCTCGCCCGAGGTGGCGGTGGCTTGCGCGGCGTCCTGCGCAGGCGCGGGCGCGGTGTCGATCAGGGTTTCCATCAGAAGTATCCCTCCTGCTTCTTCTTTTCCATCGATCCGGCCGAGTCGCTGTCGATCAGCCGTCCCTGGCGCTCCGAGGTGGTCGCCAGCAGCATTTCCTGGATGATGCCGCCGAGGGTGTCGGCCTCGCTCTCGATCGCGCCGGTGAGCGGGTAGCAGCCCAGCGTGCGGAAGCGCACCTTGCGCAGCTGCGGCGTTTCTCCGGGGCGCAGCGGCAGGCGCTCGTCGTCGACCATGATCAGCGTGCCGTCGCGCTCCACCACCGGGCGCTCCTTGGCGTAGTAGAGCGGCACGATGGGGATGTCGTTCAGGTAGATGTATTGCCAGATGTCCAGCTCGGTCCAGTTGGACAGCGGGAACACGCGCAGGCTTTCGCCCTTGCGCTTGCGGGTGTTGTACTGGCGCCAGAGCTCGGGGCGCTGCATCTTCGGGTCCCAGCGGTGCTGGGCGGTGCGTACCGAGAACACGCGCTCCTTGGCGCGCGACTTCTCCTCGTCGCGGCGCGCGCCGCCGAAGGCGGCGTCAAAGCCGTAGTGGTCCAGCGCCTGCTTCAGGCCCTGGGTCTTCCACACGTCGGTATGGACGGCGGAGCCGTGCTCGTGCGGGCTGATGTTGCGTGCCAGCCCCTCGGGATTCACATGCACGCGCAGGTCCAGGCCAAGCCGCGCGGCGGTCTGGTCGCGGAACGTGATCATCTCGCCGAACTTCCATGTGGTATCGACATGCAGCAGCGGGAACGGCGGCCGCGCGGGATAGAAGGCCTTCATGGCAAGGTGCAGCATCACGGCGCTGTCCTTGCCGATGGAATAGAGCATGACGGGGTTTTCGCATTCCGCCATCACCTCCCGCATGATGTGGATGCTCTCCGCCTCCAGTTGCTCCAGGTGGGTCAACATCGGGATCTCCTCTTGGTTTGCCGGTGCCGTGCAGGGATGTCGCGGCGGTCTGGCATGGCCACAAGGTAGCGAGCCGGGGCCCTTCGCCACTTCGTCCGGGCGGACTAAGAAATCGCGGGACGCGGCGCGCATTTCCTAGTCCACCCGGACGAGGCTGGGGCGGCCCCGCGCTCGGTATCGTTGCTTCGCCGACGAACCACGGGAGCAGGCAGATGGCGAACTCCGCCGAAGAACAAATGCTGAGCGGCCAGACCTGGGCCGAGTTTTGCGAGGTGCTCAAGCGCAGCGGGCAGCAGATCCTGCGCCCGGAGGCCCCGTCGGATGCGCTCACGCGCGCCGAGGGCTTCCGCTACCTGAGCCGCCTGCTGCGCATTGCGC
This sequence comes from Cupriavidus sp. FW306-01-F10A, assembly GCF_058782785.1. Lineage (NCBI taxonomy): Bacteria > Pseudomonadati > Pseudomonadota > Betaproteobacteria > Burkholderiales > Burkholderiaceae > Cupriavidus > Cupriavidus sp. FW306-01-F10A. The sequence goes on along the minus strand of NZ_JBYSYA010000009.1, from coordinate 173,945 downwards.
TGGAGATGCATGTGGAATTCGCCGATCCGGCGTTTCCCGGCTTCTTCTCGCCGTCGCACGAAACCGCCAAGATCGGCGCGGACAATCCGGACAATCTCTATCGCTACGCACGCCTGGACGGCAGTGCCGAGTACCGCATCCGCGGCCGGCGCGGCACCGTGGCCTACCTGAGTTTCGGCACGCAGAAGGGCGGCTACGAAACCGACGGGCGCATGGTCCAGACCGGCTTTATCGACTGCAACAAGCTGGCAGTGGCGGCGGATGGCAGTTTCGAAATCATCCTCAGCGCGCGCCAGCATGAAGGCAACTGGGTGCGCATGGAGCCGGGCACCAATGCGCTGGTGGTGCGGCAGACCTTTCTCGAGCGCAAGGCCGAGACCCCGGCCGAACTGCACATCGAGCGCCTCAATGGCAGCGGCAAGCCGCCCGTGCTAGATGCCGAACGCCTGCACGGCGGCCTGCTGCGCGCCGCGGGCTTTGTCGAGGGCACCGCGCGCATCTTCGCCGACTGGGCCCAGGGCTATGGCGGCCATGTCAATGCGCTGCCGCCCGCCGACCAGGCCGTATGCCAGGCGGCAGGCGGCGATCCCAACATCTTCTACTACCACTCCTGCTGGGCGCTGGCGGACGACGAAGCGCTGGTGGTCGAGGTGGACCGGGTGCCGGCCTGCGATTTCTGGAATTTCCAGATCAACAACTACTGGATGGAGTCGCTCGACTACCGCTACCACGACATCTGCCTGAACAAGCACAGTGCCCGGCTGGATGCCAACGGCGGCGTCACCGTCGTCCTCAGCGCGCGCGATCCGGGCCTGCCCAACTGGCTGGAAACCGCCGGCCACCGCAACGGCACCATGTGCTGGCGCTGGGTGGGGGCGGCGCAGCCGGTGCATCCGCGCACGCGCGTGGTCAAGCTTGAATCGCTCAGGAATGAATGCAGGGAGAACGCATGAACACCATCGCATCCGACGACACCGCAGTGCTTGACGTGGAGCGACTGCTGGCACAGGCCAGCGCACAGGCCGGCGGGCTGACTGACTTTGGCCCGGGCGACTACCGCGAGGCGCTGGAGGTGCTGTTTGACTCGCTTGCACGCGAAGCCGGGCTGTCGCCGCAGGGCGCGCAGATGCTGCAAGGCAAGCTGCAGGCGCAACTGGTGAACCGGCTGGTGATCCAGGACTACTGCCGGCGCCATCCCGAAATCCTGGAAGAGCGCGTCGACGATCCGCTGGTGATCGTCGGCCTGCCGCGCACCGGCACCACGCTGCTGCAGCGCATGCTGGCCACGGACGCGCGCTTCCACTCGGCGGCCTGGTGGGAAACGCGCTACCCGGCGCCGCTGCCCGGCGAGCACGTGCGCGACGCCGGCCGGCGCATCGGGCTGGCGCGCGAGGAAGTGGCGCAGATGATCCGCTTTATCCCGGACATCCTCGCCATCCATCCGCTCGACGCCATGGCGGCCGACGAGGAATTCATGCTGATGGAGCATTCCTTCCTGTGCGCGATGGATTCCTACGCCAACGTGCCGTCCTATACCGACTGGCTGGCGCGCCAGGACCACACCCAGGTCTATGCCTGCCTGAAGACCATGCTGCAGTTCCTGCAGTGGCAGAAGCGGCAGCGCGGCGAGGCGCCGGCGCAGCGGTGGGTGCTGAAGACGCCGCAGCACCTGCATACGCTGGAAATCCTGTTCCGGGTCTTCCCCGGCGCGCAGGTCGTGCTGACCCATCGCGACCCCGCCCAGACCATTCCGTCGATGGCCAGCATGGCGCATACGCTGTGGAAGCTATACGCCGACGCGCCCGATGCCGCCACGGTGGGGCGGCAGTGGAGCGGGCAGATGCAGCGCGCCACCGCCCATGCCATGACGGTGCGCGACGGTCTGCCGGCCGATCGCTTCCTCGACGTGCGCTTCGAGGATACCGTGCGCGATCCCTTCGGCGTGGCGCAGGCGGTCTACCGCTTTGCCGGCATGCCGCTGACCGAGTCCGCGCGCGCCGGCATGTGGGCATGGATGGAGGGCAACCCGCGCAACCAGCGCGCGGCCCACGCCTATACGCTGGAGCAGTTCGGACTGAGCCAGGAACAACTGGAACGCGATTTCGCCGGCTACCGCGCGCGGCACATCCTTAAGCAAAACTAAGACAGCGCACTGCGCATCACAGGAGACAACACCATGCTGTTGAAAGACAAGGTCGTCATCGTGTCGGGAATCGGTCCCGGGCTGGGCGTCAAGCTGGCCGTGGAGGCGGCGCGCGAAGGCGCGCGTGCCGTTGCCATCGCCGCGCGCACCGCGGCGAAGCTGGACGACGCCCAGGCCCGCATCGATGCACTGGGCGCCGACTGCGAAGTGCTCAAGGTGGTGACCGATATCACCGACCGGGCCCAGTCCCGGCACCTTGCCGGCGAGACCATGCGCCGCTTCGGGCGCATCGACGCGCTGGTCAACAGCGCCTTCCAGCACGGCAACTTCCCCGAGCCGGTGGAAGCGGCCGACCTGGACGTCTGGCGCCAGGTGTTCGACACCAACGTGTTCGGCACCATGACGCTGACGCAGGAAGTGGCGGCGCTGATGAAGCCGCAGGGCGGCGGCGCCATCGTCATGATCAACACCCAGGCCACGCGCAAGCCGATGCCCGGCGAATCCGGCTACGCGGCGTCCAAGGGCGCGCTGGCGGTGGCGGTCAAGTACCTGGCGCGCGAACTGGGCCCGCATGGCATCCGCGCCAACAGCATCTTCATGGGCTGGATGTGGGGCGAGCCGGTGCAGGGCTATGTGCGCCACGCCGCGGCCGAGCAGGGCGTGAGCGAGGACACCGTGGTCGCTCCGGTGACCGCGCAGATTGCGCTGGGCCGCATGCCGACCGACGACGACTGCGCGCGCGCGGCGCTGTTTCTCGTGTCAGACTACGCCAGGGCCATCACCGGCGCTTCGCTCGACGCCAACGGCGGCGATTTCATGCCCTGAGTCCTGACCACACCTGCCATGACACGCTACTTTGCCTTCAACGGCGATGCCGACGGCCTGTGCGCCCTGCAGCAGCTGCGCCTGGCGCATGCCGGCGACGCCACGCTGGTCACCGGCGTCAAGCGCGATATCCGGCTGCTCGAGCGCATCGACGCCGGGCCCGGCGACACCGTGACCGCGCTGGACATCTCGCTAGAGCAGAACCGCGATGGCCTGATGCGGCTGCTCGGCGCCGGTGCGCGGGTGGACTACTTCGACCACCACCATGCCGGCGAACTGCCCGGGCATGCCGGCCTGCGCGCGCATATCGACGAGGGGCCGGAGGTCTGCACCAGCCTCCTGGTCGACCGCCACCTGGACGGCTGCCACCGGCGCTGGGCGATCACCGCCGCGTTCGGCGACAACCTGGGCAGCGTGGCGCGCGCGCTGGCGGCGCAGGCGGGGCTGGGCGAGTGCGAAACCGCGGTGCTGGAACAGCTGGGCACGTGCCTGAACTACAACGCCTACGGCGAGTGCGTGGCGGACCTGCATTTCGATCCCGCCGAGCTGGCGCGGCACATGCTGCCGTTTGCCGACCCGCTGGCCTTCGCCGCGCAATGCGGCGCCTATGCGGTGCTGTGCGACGGCTATGCGGACGACATGGCCCGCGCGCGCTGCCTGGCGCCAGCGCACGAAGTGCCCGGCGCCGCGCTGCTGGTGCTGCCTGACGCGCCGTGGGCGCGGCGCGCGATCGGCGTGCTGGCCAATGAGCTGGTGCGCGGGCGGCCCGGCGACGCCATCGGCCTGCTCTCGCCGAAGTCCGGCGGCGGCTTTGCCGTCAGCGTGCGGGTGCCCGCCCACAGCGCCACCGGTGCGGCCGATTTCTGCCGCGGCTTCGAGACCGGCGGCGGCCGGCGCCTGGCAGGCGGCATCAACCACCTGCCAGACGCCGACGTGGAGCGCTTCACGCGCAGCTTTGCCGATTGCTTCGGTCCCCGTTCCTGACGAGTCAGCACGGCGGCACGAACTCGGTGACCTCCAGGTCGAAGCCAGTGACGGCGCGATACGGCACCGGATGGCTGAGCAGGCGCAGCTTGTGCGCTCCCACATCGCGCAGGATCTGCGCCCCGACCCCCAGCGCGCGTTGCGCGAAGGCCAGCGCCGGCGTGGCGGCGGCCGGCGCTGCCAGCCGCTCCAGCCGCTGCTGCGGCGATTCTCGTTCATCCAGCAGCACCAGCACCCCGCAACCTTCGGCGCCGATGCGGGCGAGCGAGCGCTCCAGGTTCCAGGCGGGCAGGGCCGGCGTGCCGAAGCCCAGTACGTCGCGCTGCATTTCCACAGTCTGAACGCGCGTCAGCACCGGCTGCCCAGGATCGGGCTGGCCCAGCACCAGCGCAAGATGAAGCGCATCGACCGGCGCGTCGTGGTAGGCGTGCACGGTGAAGCATCCGAAGGGCGTGGCCAGTTCCGTCGAATGCGTGCGGCGCAGCGCGCTTTCGGTCAGCAGCCGGTGGTGGATCAGCCCGCTGATCGAAACCGCCGGCAAGCCGTGGTGCCGCGCGAAGGCCAGTAGCGCGGGGCCGCGCAGCAGGTCGCCGTCGTCATCGAGCAGCATCGCATAGGCGCCGGCGGCGACGCGCCCGGCCAGCGCCGGCAGGTCGGAGCAGGCCTCGGCAAAGCCCGCGCGGCGCAGCACGCCGTCGGGCTGGGCCACCACCGGGAAGATGTGGCCGGGCTGGACCAGGTCATGCGGCTGCGCGCGCGCTGCCGCCGCCACGCGCAGCGTGAGCGCGCGGTCGGCGGCGGAGATGCCGGTGCTGACGCCGCTGGCCGCTTCGATCGATACCGTGTAGCGCTCGCGCTGGCGGTGGTTCGCGGCCATCGGCGGCAGCTGCAGCCGCGCGCGGCGCGCCTCGGTGATCGCCATGCAGACCAGGCCGCGCGCCTCGGCGGCCATGAAGTTGACGTCGGCCTCGCTGGCGCGCTCGGCGGCAACCAGGACGCAGCCGGTGGCCTCGTCGGTCTCGTCCTCGATCACCAGCACACGCTGGCCCGCGGCCAGCGCCGCCAGCACGTCGGCCATCGGCGGCAGTGTGGTGGCGGGGCTCATGCTGCCTCCTGCCGGCTGGTGCTGCCGAAGGCCTGCCGCAGCGATGCCGCGGCCGCATCCAGCGCATCGCTGGCGGCATCGATCATCCCCTGCATGCTGACAAAGCCATGGAACTGGCCGGGCCAGCGGCGCACGGTGGCGTTGCCGCCCGCGCGCTGCAGGGCCTCGCCATAGGCCTCGCCCTGGTCGCGCAGCGGGTCGTATTCCGCGGTGATGATGGTGGCTGGCGGCAGGCCGTGCAGCTCGCGCTGGTGCAGCGGGCTGGCGCGCACATCGGTGGCGTCCGCCGGGTTGGCCAGGTACTGGGCGCGATACCAGTCCAGTTCCGCGGCACTGAGGAAGTAGCCCTGCGCGCATTCGCGGTAGCTGGCGCTGGCGGCCGCGGCGTCGCTGCAGTCCAGGTAGGGGTAGAGCAGCAACTGGTGCCGCAGCGCGATGCCGCTGCCGCGCAGCTGCTGGCAGGCAACGGCGGCAAGGTTGCCGCCGGCGCTGTCGCCGGCCACGGCAAGGCGGGCCGGGTCGGCGCCCAGTTGCGCCGCATGCGCGGCGGCCCAGCGCACGGCCGCGACGGCGTCGTCGGCCGCGGCCGGGAAGCGTGCCTCCGGCGCGAGCCGGTAGTCGACCGACAGCACCAGCGCGCCGCTGCGGCGCGCCAGGCCGCGGCAGATGTTGTCGTGCGAATCGAGGCCGCAGAGGACAAAGCCGCCGCCATGGAAATAGACCACGAGCGGCAGTGCGGTGCTGTCGTCGGGCCGGTACAGGCGGGCCTTCAGCTGGCCTGCGGCGCCATCGATGGTGAGATCTTGCTGCGCGGCGACGGTGTCGCCGGGCGCGAACGCGGGCATGGCAGCCAGCGCGGCACGGTAGTCGGCCGCGCGCAGGGTGGAGAAGTCGGGGCTGGGCATGGCGGCCATGGCTTCAAGCACGGCGCGGGCCTGGGGATCGAGCGGCATGGGGTCTCCTGGATTGCGGTGGGGAAATCAGTGTCAGAGCGCGAATGCCGGCGTGGTGCCGGCGGCAATGCCTTGCGCGCGCGCCAGCGCCGCATGCACGGCCTGCTCGTGCGGCAGGATCCAGAACTGGCCGGCCGAGACCCCGTCCAGGATGTAGCGCGCGACCGCGTCCGGCGTCATGCCGGCGGCAATGCCGCTGCGCAGCGCGCCGTTCATGTGGTCCACCTCCTGCGCGCCGCCGCCGTCCAGGCCCGCAGCGATGCCGGTGGCCACCGGCCCGGGGCAGACCACGGACACGCCCAGCGGCAGGCCCGCGGCCTGCAGCTCCAGCGCGAGCCCTTCGCTGAGCGCCACCACCGCCTGCTTGGACAGCGTGTAGGGGGCCAGCCAGGGCCCCACGGCGAGGCCGGCCATCGAGGCCACGTTGACGATATGGCCGGCGCCTTGCGCCGCCATGCGCGGCACGAAGCAGCGCAGCGCGTGCAGCACGCTCCACAGGTTGACGCGCATCACGTGGTCGAACACTTCCGGCGGCAGCTCCCAGCAGCGGCCGGTGACGAGCACGCCGGCGTTGTTGACCAGCAGGTCGACACGGCCCAGGCGCAGGAAGCTTTCCTCGCACAGGTGCTCGATCTGCCGCGCGTCGCAGACATCGGTGGGCACGGCGATGACGTTTGCCCCCTGGCCGGCAAGCGCCTCGCGCACCGCTTCAAGCGCGCCGGCGTCGATATCGGCCAGCGCCAGCGCGTAGCCTTGCGCTGCCAGCGCCTGCGCGAGCGCGCGGCCGATGCCGCTGGCCGCTCCGGTGATCACTGCGGCTTGCTGCCGCGGGTTTGCCGCCATGGTCATGTTTCTCCGTGAAAAGAAGGCGGCGGGGATCGCCGCGCATGGCTGACTTGTAGCGGCAGCGCGGCGGCACGGCATCGTCTGTTTGGGTAGGAGGGCGGCGTCACATGGTGTCTAGGGGTTTGCCCTCGACAGGCCGGGATGGGTCTGTCCTTAGTCTGTTTGGAGTATGTGTTCGGCCCGCCGGCGCGTGAGGATTGGCCTGTCCCGCAGGACTAGTCCGGCCAGCGTGTGCAGCCGGTCTTGCCTAGGGCAAACCATGAAGGCGGGGGGCAAGCCGCGACCCCTTTGCCGTCCCTATAATCAGGGCACAAAAAAGGGCCACAGAGCCCGTAGCAGGCCAGCGCCGACCCGGCACGCCCGAAGCGCTGCGCACGCCACAATGGAGACAGAGGAAAATGCTGATGGAGGTTAGCCAGAACCAGGCGGCCGCACACCTGTTCGCGCAGGCGACGGTGTCGCTGTCGGAGTTCAGCACATTGCTGGGCAATATCTACCAGGGCCCGATGGAGCAGGTGCCCTGGGGCAAGGCACTGGAACAGATCCGCCGCCAGCTCAACGCCAACTATTGCACCCTGATCCTGCGCTCGCCGGCCACGGACCGGCCCGGGCTGATGATCAATGCGTCCGAGCATGGCTCAACCCTGCCGGGCGAGACCTCCTACAACAACTACTACTACGCGCTCGACCCGTTCATCGGCCTGCCGTCAGACCGGGTGGTGACCATCGATGAGCATCTCGGACCCGGCGCCTGGTGCCAGAGCGAGCTCTACCAGCAGTTCCTCAAGGACATCGGCATCCGCTACATCCTTGGCGCGGACCTGCGTACCGATGACGGCGTCGAATGCCGCTTCCGCGTGTGCCGCGAGCATGACGGCCGCGACTTCTCCGCCGCGGACAAGGCGCTGTGCACCGCGCTGCTGCCGCACCTGAAGCGCGCGGTGGACCTGCACTCGCGCATCGACGTGGTTGAATCCGAGCGCACCGTCTATGCCAGCGCCATCGACCGCATGCTGGTCGGGATGGTGATCCTGGACGAGTCCGGCACCATCATCAAGACCAATGCGGCCGCCGATGAAATCCTGGGCGCCAAGGATGGCATCCGTGTCGCCAAAGGCAGCCTGGACGTGGAATACGGCCAGGAGAACCGCAAGTTCCAGCGCCTGCTGCGCCAGGCCATGATGGGCCACCTCGGCACCACGCCGGCGCTGATGGAAGCGATGTCGATCACGCGCCCGTCCGGCAGCGCCAGGCTGGGCGTGCTGATCCGCACCATCCCGCTCAGCGAGTGGTCCGAGGACAACCGCAAGCGCCCCGCCTGCGTGGTGTTCATCCGCGACCCCGAGCGGCGCTCGCAGGCCTCGCACGAGGTGGTGCGCCAGCTCTTCGACTTCACCCCGGCGGAGACGCAGCTGGCGCTGCAGCTGGCCAACGGGCTCACGCTCGATGAGGCCGCGGACGAGCTCGGCATCAGCAAGAACACGGCGCGCGCGCACCTGCGCGCGATTTTCTCCAAGACCGGCGTGACCCGGCAGGCCACGCTGGTGCGCATGCTGCTGAGCAGCGTGATTTCTCTCGGCTAAGCCACGTAACGCACGTCAGGGCTTTGCGCTGAGCACCAGCGCAAAGCCTTCCGGCGTTTCCAGCACTGCGCGCGTCTCATGCGGCCCCTGCGCCGCGGGCAGCGTTACGCTGGCGCCGGCACCCACCAGCCGCGCCATCGCCGCGGCGATATCGTCAGCCTCATCCACCTTGAAGGCCAGCGCGGGCTGGTCCACCAGGCGTTCCTCGCCGGCCACCAGCGCCAGCGTCAGCGCGCCCGCGTCGAGCGCGCAATAGCGGTTTCCGTCGCGAAACTTCACCGGTAGTCCGAGTCCTTCCGTGAAGAACGGCAGCGCGGTGTCGATGTCCGCGACGGGGTAAAGCAGCAGCCTGGCTTGCATGATGTCCTGATCCTCCTGGTGAAAGCGGGCGTGATGCCCGTGGCCAATGATAGGGATGCTCCATGTCCTGTTCATAATCCAATCAGACGATGTTGCAACGCCTTGCGCCGACCACACTGCGATCACACAGGCCGTTTCGGGCCGGTGGCGCGGCAACGGGCGGCGCCCCGGCGGCGGTCCTGAACCATCAATGCCAGACAAGGGGACTGCAATGCGTTTTTCACTGATCTATGAAGCCCAGACCGTCGATGCCTCGCGTGCCGGCGACCACAAGGTGTTCGATGAAATCATGGAACAGGTGGTGCTGGCCGAGGACATGGGCTTTGACGTGGTCTGGGCGGTCGAACACACCGCACTGACCAACTATGCGCACATGAGCGCGCCGGAAACCTTCCTGGCCTTCGTCGCCGGGCGCACGCAGCGCATCGGCATCGGCCACGGCGTGGTGTGCCTGCCGCCGGCGATGAACCATCCGGTCAAGGTGGCCGAGCGCATCGCCACGCTGGACATCCTGTCCGGCGGCCGCGTGCACTTCGGCGTGGGCAAGGGCGGCACCCAGCAGGAGGCCGGCACCTTCGGCTACGACCTGAACAGCCTGCACCCGATGATCGACGAGTCGATGTACCTGATCCCGAAGATCATGACGCAGGACGAGATCGAGCACGACGGCGAGTTCATCAAGATCCCGCGCCGCCCGATCCACCCCAAGCCGCGCCAGGACCCGCACCCGCTGATGTACCTGGCCTGCACCAATGCCGACACGCTGCAGCGCGCCGGCGCGCGCGGCATGGGCGCGCTGGTGCTCGGCTTCGGCGGTCCCGAGGATGTCGCCAAGAAGAACGAGATCTACCGCGCTGCGTGGGAGACCCGCAAGCCTGAGGACCAGGTGGGCTTCCGCCCGCACCAGCACCTGGCCGCGCTGTGCCCGACCATCGTGCTGGACGACGGCGTGGCCGCGCGCAAGATCGGCATCAAGGGCCAGCGCTACTTCATGGAGTCGCTGTCGTACTGGTATGCGGGCGGCGAGCGGCCCGATCCTTCGAAGTGGGACGACGAGCATGTCACCGCCACTGACGCGCAGGGCAAGGCCGTCATCAACACCAAGTTCGCCTCAGAGAAGGTCTCGGTGGATTTCAGCGACCCGGCGATGATGATGCTCAACCCGAACCATGCCTACGGCACGGTGGAGGACTGCATCGGCTACGTGCAGCGCCTGATCGATTCCGGCGCCGACGAGATCCTGTTCATCTGCCAGATGGGCACGGTGCCGCAGTGGGCGCAGCTGGAAACCATCCGCAATATCGGCGAGCACGTGATCCCGCACTTCCGCAAGCAGGGACGGAAGCTGCGCGCGCTGGCTTGATCGGCGCTATGCAAGCCTGCGGGTTTGCTCCCCTCTCCCGCTTGCGGGAGAGGGGCAGGGGGAGAGGGCCAGCACATCCACGAAGTCCCACTCACCAAATCGCGACATAGCTAGTCCCAATAGACGATGGCACCCGGCCCCACCGGTGCAAACATCAAGGCCAGCTACAAGACCAAGCAACAAGGAGACCGCGGTGCATCACGACAACAATTCCAAGGAACTGGCGGCACGGCTGATCGCGCGTGCCGAGCAGATGATTCCGGTGCTGGCCGAGCGCGCCGCGCAGGCCGAGGCCGAAGCGCGCATTCCCGCCGAGACCATCGCCGACATGCAGGCCGCGGGCTTCTTCAAGGTGCTGCAGCCCCGCCGCCACGGCGGCTACGAACTCGATCCGCAGACCTTCTTCCGCATCCAGATGGCGCTGGCCAAGGGCTGCATGTCCACCGCCTGGGTCTATGGCGTGATCGGCGTGCACAACTGGCAGCTGGCGCTGTTCGACGAGCGCGCGCAGCAGGAAGTGTGGGGCAGCAACCCTGCCACGCTGATCGCGTCGACCTATATGCCGGTGGGCAAGGTCACGCCGGTCGAAGGCGGCTATCGCTTCTCCGGCCACTGGAAGTTCTCCAGCGGCAGCGAACTGTGCGACTGGATCTTCCTGGGCGGGCTGGTGCCGCCGGCCGAGCCGGGCGGCGCCTATGACTACCGCACCTTCCTGCTGCCGCGTTCCGACTACAAGATCGTGCGCAACTGGGATGTGCTGGGCCTGCGCGCGACCGGCAGCCACGACATCGTGGTCGAGGACGTGTTCGTGCCCGAGTACCGCACCCACCGCGCCGTCGATGGCGCCATGGGCACCAGCCCGGGGCTGGCGGTCAATGACGTGCCGCTGTACCGGCTGCCGTTCGCGCAGATCTTCGTGCGCGCGGTGTGCACCGCCTGCATCGGCGCGCTGGAAGGCTCGCTCGATGACTTTGTCGCCTATGCCGACGGCCGCGTCAGCAGCAACGGTGGCGGCAAGACCGCGGAAGACGGCGGCGCGCAGATGGCTTGCGCCAACGCGCAGGTCGCCATCGACGAGATGCGGACCATCCTTGAGCGCAATTTCGACGAGCTGCTGGCCGTTGCGCGTGAAGGCGGCCAGGTGCAGACCCCGCGCCGCCTGCATTTCCGCTACCAGTCCGCGCAAGTGGCCGAGCGCTGCGCGCAGCTGGCCAACGGCCTGCTGCGCTATGCCGGCGGCAACGGCATCTACCGCAGCAACCCGATGGTGCGCCGTTTCCTCGATCTGCATGCGGCCCGCGCCCACTACGCCAACAACCTGGACCGCTTCGGCCAGAACCTGGGCGGCGTGATGATGGGCCGCGCCAACACTGACTTCTTCATCTGAGCCGCGCGCCGGCACGGAGACCCAATATGAGCCAGAGCAGAGCGCGCATGCAGCCCAGCGAGTTCGACGTGGTGGTGGTCGGCTCGGGCGCCGGCGGCATGCTGGCCGCCTGCCGCGCCGCGGACCGCGGACTGTCGGTGGTGGTGCTGGAAAAGAGCAGCCAGTACGGCGGCACCTCGGCGGTGTCCGGCGGCGGCATCTGGATTCCGCTCAATCACCATATCGCGCCGGCGGGCGGGCGCGACGACTACGCCACGGCGCTGGAATACATCCTGGCGTGCGCCGGCGAGCACGGCGATCCGCAGCGCGTGCGCGCCTATCTTGAGCAGGCGCCCCGCATGCTCCAGTACCTGGAGCAGCAGGCCGGCGTGCGCTACTACACGCTGCCGCGCTACGCGGACTACTTCCAGAAGGTTCCGGGCGCGATGCCGGGCTACCGCGCGCTCGACCCGATGCCGTTCGACGGCGCGCAGCTGGGCGAGGAATTCGCGCGGCTGCGGCCGCCGTCGCCGGGCACGCTGGTGGGCGGGCGCGTGGCCGTGACCTCGGCCGAGGCGCATGCGCTGCTGTGCCGCACGCCCGGCTGGCTGGGCCTGGCGGTGCGCCAGTTTGCCCGCTACTGGCTGGACCTGGGCTGGCGCCGCAAGACCCGGCGCGACCGCCGGCTCACGCTCGGCAACAGCCTGGTCGGCGGCCTGCGGCGGGCCATGATGGACCGCGCGATTCCGCTGTGGCTCGACACCGCGCTGCAGGACCTGATCGTAGAAGACGGCACCGTCCGCGGCGTGCGCGCGGTGCAGGACGGGCGCGTGGTGGAGATCCGCGCGCTGCGCGGCGTGATCCTGGCCGCCGGCGGCTTCGAGCGCAACCAGGCCATGCGCGAACAGTACCTGCCGCAGCCGACCCAGGCCGCCTGGAGCGCGACCCCGCCCAACAACACCGGCGACGGCATCCGCGCCGCCCAGGCCGCCGGTGCCGGCGTCGCGCTGATGTCCCACGTCTGGGGCGCGCCCACCGTGCATGTGCAGGGCGAGGAAAAGCAGCGCGCGCTCTTTATCGAGCGCGCCATGCCCGGCTGCCTGGTGGTGAACGGGCAGGGCCGGCGCTTCGTCAACGAGGCCGCGCCGTATTCCGAGTTCGTTCCCGCCATGTACCGCGACCACGAGAAAACCGGCAGCAGCGTGCCGGCGTGGATGGTGTTCGACGCCACCTTCCGCCACAAATATCCGTGCGGGCCGATCCTGCCCGGCTCGGTCATGCCGGACCGCAGCATTCCGGCAAGCCTGTCCGGCATCCTGGTGCGCGCCGACTCGCTGGCGCAGCTGGCGCAGCGGATCGGTGTCGATGCCGGCGGCCTGGCCGACAGCGTGGCGCGCATGAACCACTTTGCGGCCACCGGCGTGGACGAGGAGTTCGGCAAGGGCGACAACCTGTTCGATACCTACTACAGCGACCCGGCAGTGCGGCCCAACCCGTGCCTGGCGCCGATCGGCAAGGCGCCGTTCTACGCCGTGCGCATCGATGCCGGCGATATCGGCACCAAGGGCGGCCTGGTGACGGACGCCGGCGCGCGCGTGCTGCGCGACGACGGCTCCGCCATCGCCGGACTGTTCGCCATCGGCAATACCAGTGCCTCGATGATGGGCACCAGCTATCCCGGCGCGGGCTCCACCCTGGGCCCGGCCATGACCTTCGGCTTTATCGCTGCCGACGTGCTCTCGCAGAACGCGCGCCAGCCTGCCGCCGCGCCCCATGCTCAAACCGTACAGGAGGCCTTATGAGCGCCAGTCAAGACAAACGCGCCGAACCAAGCACCGCGCTGCGCGATGACATGCTGATGGCGATGCGCCGCATGGCGCGCTCGGTGGCGGTGATCAGCTGCCGCCATGGCGAGCGCCGCTATTCGATGTCCGTGACCGCGGTCGATTCGCTGTCCGCGGACCCGCCTTCGCTGCTGATCTGCATCAACCGCAATTCTTCGATCTACCCGCCGCTGGATGCCGGCGCGGACTTCTGCATCAACCTGCTGGCAGCCGACCACCGCGATATTGCGGTGGATTGCAGCGGACGCCTCAAGGGGGAAGAGCGCTTCACCAGTGGCGAGTGGGAGGACGACCTGCTCGGCCTGCCGTGCCTGCGCGATGCCCAGGCGAACCTGGTGTGCCAGCAGGATGGCCGCTTCGACTACGGCACGCACGCGGTCTTCATCGGACGCCTGCGCGAGGTAAAGCTGGCTGGCGAGGTGTCGCCGCTGGTCTATGTCGATGGTGCCTACACCACGTCCGCGCCGCTTGGCGCACTGTGTTCGGCCTGAGCCGGGAGCGCAAGCCAGCATGTACCCTCCGACCGATTCCGCCACGCCGGTCCACGCGCCGCTGCGCCTGGACGATCCGGACGCCCACCCGTGGCAGGCCGCGTGCGATGCCGTGGTGGTGGGCTTCGGCGCCGCCGGGGCCTGCGCCGCGCTGGAAGCCGCGCATGGCGGCGCGCGCGTGATCGTTGCGGAACGCTTTGAAGGCGGGGGCGCCAGCGCCAGGAGCGGCGGGGTGGTCTACGCCGGCGGCGGCACGCCGTACCAGTCCGCCGCGGGCTATGCCGATACACCGCAGGCGATGGCGGCCTACCTGCGCCAGGAGACCGGCGCGGTCGTCAGCGATGCCACGCTGCAGGCGTTCTGCCAGCGCAGCCGCGAGATGATCGGCTGGCTCGAAGGCCTGGGCGTGCGCTTTGCCGCCACCGTGCCGCCGCGCAAGACCTCTTATCCGGCGCAACCCTACTACCTCTACTACTCCGGCAACGAAGCGGTCGCCGCCTACGCGCAGCACGCCGCGCCCGCGCCGCGTGGTCACCGCGTGAAAGGCCCCGGCATGTCCGGCCGCACGCTGTACGGCGTGCTGCGCGCCGCCGTGCAGGCCCGGCCGGAGGTGACTGTGATGCGCCAGACCGCGGCGCGGCGGTTGATTCTCGACCAGGACGGCGCGGTCGTCGGCATCGAGCTGTGGCAACTGCCGCCGGGCCGCCACCAGAAACGCCACGCCCGCCTGGCGCGCCTGGCCGAGCGCCTGCACAACGCAGCGCCTGCGCTGGCCGACCTGCTGCGCGAGCGCGTGCTGCAACTGGAACTGCGCCATGCGCGCCCGGTCGCGGTGCGCACCGGCGCGGTGGTGCTGGCCACCGGCGGCTTTATCTTCAACCGCGCCATGGTGGCGCGCCACGCCGGCAAGTACCTGCAGAACTGGCGCCTTGGCGCGACCGGCTGCGACGGCAGCGGCATCCGCCTCGGCGAGTCGGCGGGCGCGGCCACGCGGCACCTGGAGCGGGTCTCGGCATGGCGCTTCATCAATCCGCCGTTCGACTGGGCGCGCGGCTGCGTGGTCGATGCGCAGGGTGCGCGCATCGGCAACGAGGAAACCTACGGCGCCACCCTTGGCCACGCCATCTGCGAACGGCACGGCGGGCGGGCCTGGCTCATCCTGAACCGCGAACTGGCGCGCGCGGCGCTGCGTGAATGCCTGGGCGGCCGGCTGTGGGCCTTCCAGGCCTTGCCCGCGGCGCTGCTGATGCTGGCCGGAGCGCGGCGCGCCGCCACCCTCGAAGCGCTTGCCGGCAAGCTGGGCATGCCCGGCGCGGCGCTGCGGGCGACCGTCGATGCCTATAACGCCGCGGCCCGCGGCGAGATCCCCGATCCGGCCGGCAAGTCGGCGCCGATGTGCGCGTCGCTCGAAACCGGGCCGTGGCTTGCCATCGACATCTCGGCCAACAGCCGCGTCTTTCCGTGCCCTGCCATCACGCTGGGCGGATTGTCGGTGGAAGAGTCCAGCGGCCGTGTACTGGCCGCCGCTGGCGGGGCGCCCATTCAAGGGCTCTACGCCGTGGGCCGCACTGCCGTTGGCATCGCATCCAACCATTACGTAAGCGGCCTGTCGCTTGCCGACTGCATCTGGTCGGGGCGCAACGCGGGCCGGCACCTGACACGACAGCCTGCCGGCGACCGGCAGGCACACACCAACGAGGAGACCACCCATGAGCCAACGTACTGAAGGAAAGATCGCCATCGTCACCGGGGCCGCCAGCGGCGTCGGCAAGGAAGACGCGCTGCTGCTGGCGCGCGAGGGCGCGCGCGTGGTGCTGACCGACCTCAACGAGGAAGCGGGCCATGCCCTGGCGCGCGAGATCGGTGAAACCGCGCTGTTCGTGCCGCATGACATCGCCAGCGAAGCCGGCTGGCAGCAGGTGATGGCGCGCACCGAAAGGCAGTTCGGCGCGCCCAGCGTGCTGGTCAACAATGCCGCCATCCTGTTGCTGGGTTCGGTCGAGGACGCCACGCTGGAGCAATGGCAGCGCGTGATGCGCATCAACGCCGACGGCTACTTCCTCGGCTGCAAGTACGGCGTGGCCGCGATGAAGGCGGGCGGCGGCAGCATCGTCAATATGTCGTCGGTGGCGGCGCTGGGCGGCATGGGCGCGTTCTGCGCCTACAGCGCCAGCAAGGGCGCGGTGGCGGCGCTGACGCGCGCGGTGGCGGGGCATTGCAAGCAGAGCGGCTACAAGGTGCGCTGCAACTCGATCCACCCCGACGGCATCCTCACGCCGATGACGGCGGCCTTCCTGCCGGGCGGCGCCACGGCCTTGCCGGAAGAGGTGGGCGGCGCTGAGCCGATGCAGCGCATGTGCCATCCGCGCGACGTGGCCAACCTGGTGCTATTCCTGGCTTCGGACGAATCGCGCTTTATCAACGGCGCGGAACTGCGCATCGACAACGCGCAGACCATCATGGGCGTGGCCTGAGCGCGCCCCGCAACGGAACAAGAACATCATGGCGCCAGTGCAATTCCATCGGCTGCAGATCGCCGAAGTGGTCACGGAGACGGACCAGGCGCATTCGCTGGTGTTCGCGCTGCCAGACGGCCTGCGCGACACGTTTTCCTACCGCCCCGGCCAGTTCCTGACGCTGCGCGTGCCGGTTGACGGCGTGGCGCTGCAGCGCTGCTATTCGCTGTCGAGCACGCCGGGCGTCGACAGCGCCCTGCGCGTGACGGTCAAGCGCGTGCAGAGCGGGCGCGTGTCCAACTGGATCTGCGACCATCTGGGCTCGGGCGATACGGTCGAGGCGATGCCGCCCGCCGGGGTGTTCACCCCGCCCGCGCTGCATGGCGACTTCCTGCTGCTGGCCGGCGGCAGCGGCATCACGCCGGTGTTGTCGATCGCCAAGGCGGCGCTGCAGCACGGGCGCGGCGCGGTGACGCTGGTCTATGCCAACCGCGACGAGCAATCCATCATCTTTCGCGAGGCACTTGCGGAACTGGCGCGCCGCCACCCCGGGCGGCTGCGCGTGATCCACTGGCTGGACAGCGTGCAGGGCCCGCCCACGCAGCGCCAGATCGAAGAACTGGTGCGGCCGTGGAGTCTGGCGCAATGCTTTGTCTGCGGCCCCGGCCCGTTCATGGACAGCGCCCAGGCCGCGCTGCAGGACCTGGGTGTCCCGCGTGGCCAGCTGCATGTCGAGCGCTTCGTGTCCTTGCCCGATATGCCGGCGGCCAGCGTGCTCGCAAGCGCCCCCGCAAGCATTGCCGAGGGGGATGCCACGCCGGCTGCCTCCGCGCCCGCGATGCGCGGCGCTGCCCTGACCGTGCAGCTGGACGGCGCGGTTCACCAGGTCAGCGCGGCACCGGACGAAACCGTGCTCGACGCCCTGCAGCGCGCCGGCGTGGCCGCCCCCAACTCCTGCCGCGCCGGCCTGTGCGGCGCCTGCATGTGCCAGGTGACGCAGGGCGACGTGACGCTCGGCGAGAACCATGTGCTCGACCGCGCCGACCTGGAGGCGGGCTGGACCCTGGCCTGCCAGGCGCGCCCGGCCAGCGGCGAAATCCACCTGAAGTTCCCGGATTGACATGACTCCATCTGACACCATCGACGCCATTGTGGCACCGGCCGGCATCGAAGCCGCAGCAAACGACAGCGTTGCCGAGACCATTCCAGAGCTGGTGCGGCGCGCGGCAACGCGCCACGGCGAGCGCATCGCCATCCAGGAAGACGGGTTGCGACTGACCTACGCCGCGCTCGACGCCAGCCGCATGGAAGCCGCCCGCGCGCTGATGGCGCTGGGCGTGCGGCCTGGCGACCGCGTTGGCGTGTGGGCGCCGAATTTCTCCGAGTGGATCATCGCGGCGCTGGCCACGCACAGCGTGGGCGCGGCGCTGGTGCCGCTCAATACCCGCATGAAGGGGGCCGAGGCCGGCGCCGTGCTGGCCGACAGCGGCGCGCGCCTGCTGTTCTGCGTCGACAGCTTCCTGGGCGAAAGCTATCCGCAGATGCTGGCGCCGCACCGCCCCGCCACGCTGGAGCGGCTGGTGATCCTGCGCCCGGGGCAGGGCAGGACCGCCGGCCCCGATGAACTGGCATGGGACGACTTCCTCGCACTGGCGCCGCAGGCGGACATGGCGGCATTTGCCGCGCGCGAGGCCGGCGTGCGCGGCGACACGCTGATGGACATCATGTTCACCTCGGGCACCACCGGGCGTCCCAAGGGGGTGATGACCGCCCACGCACAGAACTTGCGCGCCATCGACGGCTGGGCAGCCATCACCGGCGTGCGGGCGGGCGACCGCTACCTGATCGTCAATCCGTTCTTCCATACCTTCGGCTACAAGGCCGGCTGGCTTGCCGCGCTGTCGCGCGGCGCCACGGTGCTGCCGCACCTGGTGTTCGACGCCGAAGCGGTGATGACGCGCGTGGAAAACGAGCGCATCACGGTGCTGCCCGGGCCGCCGACGCTCTACCAGACCCTGCTCAACGCGCCGCGCCTGCGCGAGTTCGACCTGTCCACGCTGCGCGTGGCGGTGACCGGCGCCTCGGCGATCGCACCCGCGCTGATCCAGCGCATGCGCGACGAACTCGGCTTCGACACCATCATCACCGGCTATGGGCTGACGGAATCGTGCGGCTTCGCCACGCTGACCCGCGCCGGCGATGACGCCGAAACCGTCGCAGGCACATCCGGCCGCGCCATGCCGGGCATCGAGATCCGCTGCATCGATGCGCAGCGGCAGCCGGCCGCCACCGGCCAGCCGGGCGAAGTGCTGGTGCGCGGCTACAACGTGATGCAGGGCTATTTCGGCCTGCCCGACGCCACCGCCGAGGCCATCGACAGCGATGGCTGGCTGCATACCGGCGATGTCGGCACGCTCGATGCGCGCGGCTACCTGCGCATCACCGACCGCATCAAGGACATGTTTATCGTGGGCGGCTTCAACTGCTATCCGGCGGAGGTGGAAAAGCTGCTGGTGGCGCATCCGGCCGTGGCCCAGGTGGCGGTGGTGGGCATGCCGCACGAGCGGCTCGGTGAAGTGGGGCGTGCCTACGTGGTGCTGCGCCACGGCGCGCGCGTGGACGCCGAAACCCTGATCGCCTGGGCGCGCCGGCACATGGCCAACTACAAGGTGCCGCGCGAGGTGCTGTTCGTGACGTCGCTGCCGGTCAGCGCGGCAGGCAAGGTGTTGAAGTACCAGTTGCGCGAAGCCTGATGAACAAGGAACCGATCATGACCGACATTGCCGCCATTGCCGACCGTGTCGCGCGGCTGGAAGCCGCGGAGGCGATCCGCGCGCTCAAGCTGCGCTACCTGCGCGCTTGCGATGACAAGGACCCTGACGCGATGCGCGCCTGCTTCGTGCCGGACAACGCGCATATCCACTATGACCGGATCGGCAGCTTTGCCGGGCGCGAGGCGCTGGTGCAGTGCTTTGCGGAGCTGGCGTGCCGGCCAACGCTGCGGGAGATGCATTTTGCGGGGCAGGCGGATATCCGTGTGCTGGATGAGAATGCGGCGCAGGGTAGCTGGGATCTGGCTTACCTGGCGCAGGATGATGCCAGTGGTTCGCGTACGTTCCTGACCGGGCGCTATGCGGATGAGTATGTGCAGATCGATGGTGCGTGGCTGATTCGCTCGACGGTGTTCACGACGGGGTTGGTGTCGCAGGGAGGATAGGATGCGGCGCTTGTTTTCTCCCCTCTCCCGCTTGCGGGAGAGGGGAGCGTATGCGAAGGGTGATGGCTAGTCCAACCCTATTCCACAATCGCCGGATGCACCGGCGGAGGCCCGCCCAGTGCCTGCCGGTACGACGGCGGCTGCACCCCCTCGGCATCGACGATGCCATAGGCCAGCGCCGCCTCGGCGCCGATCAGCACGCGACCGGATTTATCCATCAGCGCGGGGTCGCGATACAGCGCATCGATAATCCGCCCGGTGAACTCCGGCGTCTCCGCCACCGGCGCGAAGCCCGCGTACTTGTCCGGATGCTTCTCCCATACCCGCAGCGTGCGCGCCGTGCGCAGCGGCCCCATCCACAGCGACACCGCCGCCACGCCATAGGGCCGCAGGTCGACCGCCATGTCATGCGCGAACTTGTCGATGCCCGCCTTCTGCGCGCCGTAGGCCGGACCGTGCATATAGCAGTTGGCGCCAAATGACGAGGTGAACACGATCAGCCCGCGGCCCTGCGCGGCCATGATGGGCGCGGCATGCCAGCTGGCGACGTAGCCTGAGCGCAGGCCCACGTCGAGAATCCCGGCCATCTCCAGCGGCTTCTGCCAGAACGGCCCCGGCATGATGAGCTCGTCGTGCAGGAAGGTCGCATTGTTGACCAGGATGTCGATCCGACCAGATTCCTCTCGCACCCGCGCGAACAGACGCGCCACTTGCGCATCGTCGCGATGATCGCAAGCGACCGCGATGCCGCGCCCGCCCAGCGCATCGATCTCGCGCGCCGTGGCGTGGATGGTGCCGGGCAGCGGCGCGCTGCCTTCCTGCTCGGTGCGTCCGGTCACGTACACCGTAGCGCCCGCCGCACCGAGCGCCAGCGCGATGCCCTTGCCGGCACCGCGCGAGCCGCCCGTGACGACGGCGACGATGGCCTGTTCCGCCTGCTTCATGTGTGTCTCCTGTGTCATTGATGTCATTGAAGCTTGGGGCGGGCGCGGCGTCGCTACATCCTTCGTTCGGACTAAGCGGTATCCGGTCCGGATACTCCACGCGGACGATGGCCCCCGGCGCGGCAAGGCCGACGATAGTCCCCATCCCAACGACTGTCCGCGCTGCATATCGCGGCGCTGGCGGTCACAACAAGGAGTGAGACTGGCCATGTCTGAACTGGAGTGCAAGGAAGCCATCCATGCCCTGACCTGCCGCTATGCGCAGGCGGTGGACCGGCGCGATTTCCCGAAACTGGCGGCGCTGTTCACGGCGGATGCATGGCTGAGCGGGCCGGGCTTCCGCATGGAGGGAGCGCAGGCGATTGCTGACGGCATGGCATCGCTCGGCCAGTACAGCGCCACGCAGCATCACGTGCACCAGCAACTGGTCGACGTCGATGGCGATACCGCGACCGGCGAAACCTATTGCGTGGCCAACCACCTGTACGAACAGGACGGCGTGCCGCGCAAGCTGGACTGGGGCATCCGCTACCAGGACCGCTTCGTGCGGCGCGGCGGCCAGTGGCGCATTGCCGCGCGCGAGCTGGTGGTGGACTGGACGCAGGACCTGCCGCTGCGGGGGGCATGATGACGACGACCCGTGTACTGGAAGGCAAGACCGCCCTCGTCACCGGCGGCGCCGGCGGCATCGGTGCGGCCAGCGCGCTGGCGCTGCTGCGCGACGGCGCGACGGTGGTCCTCATGGGGCGGCGGCGCGAAGCGCTGGAAGCGGCACGGCGCAGCCTGTGCGCGCAGGTGGCCCGCGCCACCGTGGCAATCAGCGTCGGCGACGCGTGCCGCGAGGATGACGTCCAGGCCGCGCTGCAGCAGGCCTGGGAGCTGCAGCAGCGCCTCGATATCGTGGTCGCGACCGTTGGCGGGGGCGGTTTCCGTCCGCTGCTGATGCATGACGCGGCCTCGCTGATGGCGGAGCTGGAGCTGAACATCGCCAGCGCATTCCTGGCGGTGCGCCACGCGTCGCCGCTGATGGCACCGCATGGCGGCGCCATCGTCTGCATCTCGTCGAACGCGGCGCGCATGACCTGCCGCTGGCTGTCGGCGTACTGCGCCGCCAAGGCGGGGCTGGAGGCGTTTGTGCGCGCCGCGGCCGAGGAGCTGGCGGGATGCGGCATCCGCGTCAATGCGGTGCGGCCGGGACTCACCCGCTCCGGCACGACCGGGCCGATGTTCGACAACCCGGCCATCCTCGACAAGTTCGTCGCGCAGATGCCGCTGGGCCGCGCCGGCGAACCGGACGACATTGCCGGCGCGGTGCGCTACCTGGCGGGGCCGGAATCGGGCTGGGTGACCGGACAGAGCATCGCCGTGGACGGCGGCAGCGAACTGCGCGGCAATCCCATCCTCGATGAAACCGTGGCTGCGGTGTATGGCGAAGCCGCGCTGCAGGCCGTGCTGGCCGGCAGGATTCCCGAAGCCGGCTGAAGCCGGCAACCCAAGGAGATAAGCAATGCATCAAGTCAGGGACAAGGTTGCGCTGGTCACCGGCGCGGCCAGCGGGGTAGGGCGCGCCGATGCGCTGCTGCTGGCGGCCGAAGGCGCGCGCGTGGTCATCAGCGATGTCAACCAGGAGGGCGGGCAGGCACTGGCCCGCGAGATCGGGGATGCGGCCATGTTCGTGCGCCACGACATTGCCAGCGAGGAGGACTGGCGCAAGGCCATGGCCGCCACGCAGGACCGCTTCGGCCGGCTCGACGTGCTGGTCAACAACGCGGCCATCTGTCCGCTCGGGTCGATCGAGGAAACCTCGCTCGACAGCTGGCGGCAGGTCATGCGGGTCAATGCCGACGGCTATTTCCTGGGCTGCAGGTTCGGTGTGCAGGCGATGAAGGGCAACCCCGCCGGGGGCTCCATCGTGGTGATGTCGTCGGTGGCGGCGCTGGGCGGGCTGCCGATGATGTGCGCGTACAGCGGCGCCAAGGGCGCCGTTACCGCGCTGACGCGCAGCGTGGCCGTGCACTGCAAGCAGAATGGCTACCGGATCCGTTGCAACTCGATCCATCCCGATGGCGTCTGGACGCCGATGACGCAGGCGCTGGTGCCGGACCTGGATCCGGCCACGCTTGGTATCGGTACGGACCCGATGGCACGCATGTGCCAGCCGGAGGATGTGGCCAACCTGGTCCTGTTCCTGGCTTCGGACGCGTCGCGCTTTATCAATGGCGCGGAATTGCGCATCGATAACGCGCAGTTGATCTCGGGGCTGTAAGGCCCGCTGCGGCGGCCCGCGCAAGCAGGCCGCCGCAGCGCCAGGCTAGCTGTACTGCGTCACGATCTCGCCGACCGTGCGCAGGATGTCGCGGCGGCGATAGCCGAGCAGGGCGGTCTCGGCCGCATCCGGCTCGTAGTAGAGCGTGTTGCCCCGGCCGAAGCAGATGGCCGAGTCCGGCAGCAACGGATGCTCCTGGTCGATGACAGGCGGCACCGGGCGGCCAGCGTCGCGGAAGAAGGCACCGAAATAGTCCTGAAACGACAGGTTCTCGTCACCTACCAGGTAAGCCTTGCCGTTTTCACCGCGCAGCAGGGCGCCTTCGATCGCTTCCGAGAGCGAAGTGGCCGAGATGAAGTTGACGCCGCCGGGCGGCGCGAAATCCGGCATCGGCGCAAAGTTGCCGCGGGCGTAGTCGGTATAGGCCTTGAACATCGGGACCATCAGGCCCGGCACCGTGCCCACGACGAACGGCGCGTTCACGCTGCTCACGCGGAAGGCATCGGTGGCCAGCGCGCGCACGCCTTCGTCGGCCAGCTTGCGCGAGCGGATATAGGCGTTGTCCTCGGCCAGCTGCGGCTGCGCCTGCGGGTAGAAGCTGCCGACGTAGACGGCGACCCGGATCCCGGCAGCGCGCGCCGCGCGCAGGAAACGCGGCACGCCCTCGATGTTGGCGCGCTGCCAGTGCGCGGCTTCGTCGCCGCCGGGCGGCACGTGGCGCACATCGTTGCCGGCGGCGAAGACCAGCGCGTCGAAGGTGCCGAGCTGCGCGGCCGGCACGTCGTTGGCGATGTAGTCGCAGCGCAGGAAGTCCAGCCCGCCCAGCGCCGTGCCGGGCGCGGGGCGGTTGCGCCCCGCGATGGTGACCTCGTGCCCGCAGCTGCGCAGGTGCAGGGCCGCGTGGCCGCCGATCATGCCAGTGCCGCCGACGATCAGTATCTTCATGCTTGTCTCCTTGGTGGGGTGGTGTGGCCGCGGTGCGCGGCCATCAGAGGTTCATGCCGTTGCCGCCGATGACCGGCATGTTGGTCCACGCGCCCTTGGGGTCGCGATACCAGCCGGCCGCGGCCAGCGCGCCGCCATTAACATGCAGCGCCGTGCCGGTGATCCAGGCCGCGCGCGCGCTGGCCAGGAACAGGATGCCGTCGGCAATGTCGCGCGGCGTGCCGAAGCGGCCCAGCGGAATCCAGCGCGGGATATGGTGCTGGTGTTCCGCAGCGACCATCTGCGACACCGGAACCTGCGGCGTTTCGGTGGTCTCGGGGGCGATCAGGTTGACGCGGATGCCCGCCGGCGCCAGCTCCAGCGCCAGGCTCTGCGTGAAGCCGGTGATGGCGGCCTTGAAGGCGCCGTAGACGCTGCAGTACGGAATGCCGCGGAAGGCCTCGATCGACGACACCGTGACGATGCTGCCGGCGGCACTGCGCCGCAGCAGCGGCAGCATGGCGCGCGTGACGGTGAAGACGTGGCCGAGGTTGGCGGCGTAGAGGCTGGCGATCTCGTCGTCGGCATAGTGCTCGAACGGCTTGGCGATGCGCAGGAAATCGCCGACGTTGTTGACCAGCACGTCCAGCACCCCGAAACGCTGTTCGACCTGCGCAGCCAGTTCGCGCACGGTGCCGGCATCGGTGGCATCGCCCTGTACCACCAGCACTTCCGCGCCGGTCTTGCCCAGCAGCGCCCGGGCCTGCTCGGCGCGCTGTGCGTCGATCTCGATCAGCGCCACGCGCGCACCCTGTTCCAGGAAGGCTTGCGCGGTGGCGAGCCCGATGCCGGCGCCGCCGCCGGTGACCAGCACGGTCTTGTCGGTGAAATCCATCTGAGTCGTTCTCCTTCGGTTGCACTGTGGTGTGCGGCCATTTGATCGGCGGCAGGCGGGACCGGCATCGTCCGATTGCAGGTCAGGGAAAACACTTAGATGGCGCAAACCAGGGCGAACAAGGGCGCCGCGCGCCGGACATCGGCAGGCAGCCTCCCTATAATCTGCGCTGCCCAGGTGCCGCAGAGCACCGGCCAGTCCCCGCATGGGGTGTGGAAACAGGAGACAGACAATGTTGATGGCGACCGTTGAGGCGCAAGGGGTGGCGTCGCCCTGGTTTGCGCAGTCCGGACTGAGCCTGCCGCATTTCAGCGCGCTGCTGGCGGCGGTCTACGAAGGGCCGATGGAACCCGTGCCCTGGGGCCGCGCGCTGGAAATGCTGCGCAAGCAACTTGGTGCCAGCTATGTGAGCTTCATCCTGCGCTCGCCCGCGAGCGACCGCAGTGGCATCGCGGTGCACGCGTCGCAGCACGGCACTTCGCTGGAGGCCGAGGCGTCGTACAACACCTACTACTACGCCATCGATCCCTTTATCAACCTGCCCACCGACCGGGCCGTGACGGTCGACGAAGCGATGGGCGCCGGCAACTGGTGCCGCAGCGAGATCTACCGTCAGTTCCTGCAGCCGCTTGGCGTGCGCTACCTGCTGGGCGCCGATATCCGCACCGAAGACGGGGTCGAGTGCCGGCTGCGCGTCTGCCGCCAGCACGACGCGCAGGACTTCTCCGAGGTGGACAAGGCGGCGTGCGCCACCATCCTGCCGCACCTGAGGCGCGCGGTCCGGCTGCATTCCAGGCTGGATGTGGTCGAATCGGAACGCAGCCTCTATGCGGGCGCGATCGACCGCATGCTGGTGGGCATGGTCATCCTCGACGCAGCCGGCGCAATCCTGAAGAAGAATGCGGAAGCCGACGAGATCCTGGCGGAGAACGACGGCATCCGCCTCAATGGGGGCAACTTCGAGATCGCCTACGCACAGGAAAGCCGCAAGTTCCAGTACCTGCTGCGCCGCGCCCAGATGGGGCACCACGGCAGCGCGCCGGCGCTGGCCGAAGCCATGTCGATCACCCGCCCCTCGGGGCGCGGCAAGCTGGGCGTGCTGATCCGCACCATTCCGCTCAGCGAATGGTCCGAAGACCACCGACATCGCCCGGCCTGCGCGGTCTTTATCCGCGATCCGGAGCGCAAGTCGCGCGCCTCGCACGAGGTGGTGCGCAAGCTGTTCGACCTCACGCCCGCCGAAACCGCGCTGGCGCTGGTGCTTGCCGACGGCATGACGCTCGACGAAGCCGCCGAGGCGCTGGGCACCAGCAAGAACACGGCGCGCGCCCACTTGCGCGCGATCTTCTCCAAGACCGGGGTCACGCGGCAGGCCACGCTGGTGCGCATGCTGCTGAGCAGTGTGGTGACGCTCGGCTGAGCGCCAGGGCCTGATCCACGCACGCGTGTTCCAGGGCACGCGTGACTCCCTTGTGGCCCGATGACCGGTCCTCCTAGTCCGAATGGAGGATGAGTCCCGCCATCCGCGCCCCTAGCATGCATCCGACAAGCGGGCGCGGCACACGGATGGCACCTCAGACGGACGCAGCGACGCGTGCTGTCCGCGCTTGGTCCTGTTCCGCGCACGCATCAACCTGTCCGGCCCCGGCCGGCACCTGTACCAGGGAGCGTGGAGCATGGAAAAAGTCATCTATATCGTCTGGCGCGATTCTCAGACCGAGCCGGGGGAGTTCGCGCGCCGGCTGCGCACGACGCTTGCGGACAAGCTATTGGCGCTGGGCGCGCGCGGACTGCAGGTGAACGTGGCCGATGACGCGGTGTTGCCGGCCGCGGGCCTGCGCCAGGCGAATACCCGCCCGCAGATGGAAGGGCTGGTCTCGGTCTGGATGGACAGCGCCATCGACCGCCTGCGGCAGCCGTTCGACCAGGCGATCGCGACCGCCGTGGGCCGCATGGCCGGCTACCTTGTGACGGAGTCCCAGCCCATCCGCAATACACGTTTCCCGGCCGCGCCGGGCGAACGCACGCCCGGCTTCGCGCAGCTTGCCTTCCTTACCCGGCCGCCCCGGCTTACGCCGCAGGCCTGGCTGGACCTCTGGCACAACCACCACACGCCGGTGGCGGTCGAGACCCAGGACAACTTCCTCTACGTGCAGAACGTGGTGGTGCGGCCGCTCACCTACGCCGCGCCGCACTACGACGCCATTGTCGAAGAGGGCTTCCCCGATGCGGCGATGACCGACCCGCAGGCGTTCTTCGACGCGGCCGGCGACGAAGACAAGTTCCAGCGCAACCTGCAGGCCATGATGGAAAGCTGCCAGCGCTTCATCGACTTCGACAAGATCGACGTGATCCCCACCAGCCAGTACCTCGTGCGCCCGGCAGCGGGCTGACGCCAGCGCCGGACCGGCTAGTCCCACTGGACGATGTGCCGGGCTGCAGCGCACGGAAGAATGGTCCCATCAGCCAGCAGTGGCAACGAACCTGAGGAGACCGGCATGTTGGATATCCGTGCGCTTGGCTACATCGTGGTCGAGTCCACCGACCTGGGGCAATGGCGGCACTATGCCGAACAGGTGCTGGGCATGACCTGTTCCGGCGCCCCCGGCGGTGCGCTGTACGTGAAGATGGATGAGCGCGACTACCGCTACCTGGTGGTGCCGGGCGCGCGCGACCGCTACCTGGCATCGGGCTGGGAGCTGGCCGACGAACCGGCCTACCGCCACGCGCTCGACACGCTGCGCCAGGCGAACGTTGAGGTCGTGCACGCCAGCGCCGCGGAACTGGCACAGCGCCGCGTGCAGGCCATGGCCTGGTTTGCCGATCCGTCGGGCAACCGCCATGAGATCTCCTGGGGCATGCGCTCGGACTTCCTGCGCTTTATCTCGCCGGTGGGCGTGCCGCGCTTCATCACGGACCCGATGGGGGCGGGCCATGCGGTGCTGCCCGCGCCGGCCTTCGACGAGACCTATGCCTTCCTGTGCGAGGTGATGGGTTTCGGTTTGTCCGACATCTTCCGCGTGCGCTTTACCAATGACCCGGCCGAACCGGAAAAGCGCATCCACTTCCTGCATTGCGGCAACGCCCGCCACCACAGCCTGGCGATCTTCGAGATGCCGTCGGAAGCGGGCTGCATCCACGTGATGGCCGAGGTTCCGGACATGGCCGAGGTGGGCCGCGCGCTGGACCGCGTGCAGCAGCACGGCGTGAAGCTCTCGGCCACGCTGGGCCAGCACTGCAATGACCGCATGACTTCCTTCTACATGAAGACCCCCGGCGGCTTTGACCTCGAGTTCGGCCACGGCGGCCTGGAGGTGGACTGGAGCCACCACGCCGCCTACGAGGCCACGCGCGTCAGCCTGTGGGGACACGACTTCAGCATCGGATACCGCTAAACACACCATGACCAAGACAATCGACAAGACCATGAGCGCGGCCGACGTGGTCGGCCAGCTCGCCGATGGCATGACCATCGGCATCGGCGGCTGGGGCCCGCGCCGCAAGCCGATGGCGCTGGTGCGCGAGATCCTGCGCTCGCCGCTGAAGGACCTGACCGTGGTCGCCTACGGCGGCCCCGAGGTGGGCATGCTGTGCGCGGCCGGCAAGGTGCGCCGGCTGGTGTTCGGCTTTGTCTCGCTCGACGTGATTCCGCTCGAGCCCTACTTCCGCCAGGCGCGCGAGCGCGGCGTGCTGGAAGTGACGGAGCTGGACGAAGGCATGCTGCAGCTGGGCCTGCGCGCCGCGGCCGCGCGCCTGCCGTTCCTGCCGACGCGCGCCGCGCTGGGCACCGACGTGCTGGACATGAACCCCCAGCTGAAGACGGTGCGTTCGCCCTATGCCGACGGCGAAGTGCTGGTGGCGATGCCGGCGATCGCGCTCGATGCCGCGCTGCTGCACGTGAACGAAAGCGATGTGCTCGGCAACACCCGCATCGACGGCCCCGATCCGTTCTTCGATGAATGGTTCGCACGCGCCGCGCACCGCTGCTATGTGAGCTGCGAAACACTGCACCCGCGCCTCGAGGATGAAGACCTGGCGCGCGCGCGCAACAACGCCTTCGAGCGCTCGCTGGTAAGCGGCGTGGTGCACGCACCCGGCGGCGCCCATCCCACTTCCTGTGCGCCGGCCTACGGCTGGGACCTGCCTGCGCTGAAGGCGTACTGCGCCAGCGCCGAGGCCGAGGACGGCTTCCGCACCTGGCGCGACGAGGTGGTGGGCGCGAGCGAAGCGGCCTACCTAGAGCGCATCGGCGGCCTCGGCCATGTGCACGACCTGCCGCTGCCGGTACTTTGAACCCGCCAACCCAAGGAGCGACCGTGAGCGCCACTTATGAATTCACCCGCGCCGAGCTGATGATTGCCGCCGCCGCCCGCGCATGGCGCGACGACGGCGAGGTGCTGGCCACCGGCATCGGCACCGGCCCGCGCATCGCCGCCGGCCTGGCGCGGCTTGCGCACAACCCGGGCCTGCTGCTGACCGACGGCGAGGCCTACCTGGTGGAAACGCCGGTGCCGCTGGGCCCGCGCGAGCCCGGCTACAAGGTGCGCGTCAGCGGCTGGATGGGCTACTCGCGCGTGTTCGACTGCCTGTGGGGCGGGCGCCGCCACGCGCTGGTGATGCCGACGCAGATCGACCGCTTCGGCCAGGCCAATATCTCCTGCCTGGGCGGCACCCATGCGCAGCCCAAGACCCAGCTGCTGGGCGCGCGCGGCTTTCCCGGCAACAGCATCCACCACGCCAACTCCTTCTTCGTGCCGGCGCACAGCACGCGCGCGTTCGTCGCCGGTGAAGTCGACATGGTCTGCAGCGCCGGCTACAACCCGGCCCGCCGGCTGGAGGGCATGCGCAGCTTCGTTGACCTGCGCGTGATTGTCACCGACCTGTGCGTGATGGATTTCAGGGGGGCTGACCATGCCATCCGCGTGCGCTCGCTGCACCCGGGGGCGAGCTTCGACCAGGTACAGGCGGCCACCGGCTTTGCGCTGGCGAACACGCCCGGCGAGGCCCTGCCGGAGACGGCGCCGCCGACACCGGAAGAGCTGCGGCTGATCACCCAGCTTGATCCGCACAACCTGCGCGCGGCCATCGTGCGCGGCAATCCTTCCGGACGCGTGTGAGGCCGACATGACAACGCCAGCTACCGAAGCCATCAGCCTTGGCCCCAATGCCGAGGTGCTCTACCAGGTCGCGGACGGCATTGCCACCGTGACCATGAACCGGCCGCAGTTTCACAACGCGCAGAACTCAAAGATGACCTACGCGCTGGACGAGGCCTACCGGCGCGCCGCCGCGGACGACGCGGTCAAGGTGATCGTGCTGCGCGGCGCCGGCAAGCATTTTTCGGCCGGGCACGACATCGGCACGCCCGGGCGCGACATCAATGAAACTTTCGAGCGCGCCTCGCTCTGGTATGACCATGTCAACAAGCCGGGCGGCGAGTTCCTCTATGCCCGCGAGCAGGAGGTCTACCTGGGCATGTGCCGGCGCTGGCGCGAGCTGCCCAAGCCGACCATCGCCATGGTGCATGGCGCCTGCATCGCCGGCGGGCTGATGCTGGCGTGGGTTTGCGACCTGATCGTGGCGTCGGACGATGCCTTCTTTGCTGATCCGGTGGTGCGCATGGGCATTCCCGGCGTCGAGTACTTCGCCCATCCCTACGAGCTCCATCCGCGCATCGCCAAGGAGTTCCTGTTCCTGGGCGAGCGCATGGGTGCCGAACGCGCCGAGCGCATGGGCATGGTCAACCGCGTGGTGCCGCGCGACGCGCTGGAAGACACCGCCTACGGCATGGCCGCCAAGGTCGCGCAGATGCCGCGGCTGGGCCTGACGCTGACCAAGCAGGCGGTCAACCATGTGGAAGACCTGCAGGGCAAGCGCACCGCGATGGATGCCGTCTTTGCCTGGCACCACTTCGCCCATGCGCACAACGAACTGGTCAGCGGCGACAAGCTCGGCGGCTATGACGCGCGCGCCATGGCCGCTTCGCAACGCACCGGCGAGGACAAGGCATGAGCACCGCGAGCCTGCACACCGTGCTGTGCGACCTGCTGGGCTGCCGCTACCCCATCGTGCAGACGGCGATGGGCTGGGTGGCGGATGCGAAGCTGGTCGCGGCCAGCGGCAATGCCGGGGCCTTCGGCTTCCTGGCCGGCGCCACCATTGCGCCCGGCGAGGTCGAGCGCGAGATCCTGCGCGTGAAGGCGCTCAGCGACCGGCCCTTCGGCATCAACTTCCACATGTTCCAGCCCAACGCGGAAGAAGTGATCGAGATGGCGATCCGCCACCGGCTGCGCGCGGTCAGCTACGGGCGCGGCCCGGACGCGAAGATGATCGGCAAGCTCAAGGCGGCTGGCGTGGTCTGCATGCCGACCGTGGGCGCGGCCAAGCATGCGGCCAAGGCCGTGGAACTGGGCGCGGACGTGGTCACCGTGCAGGGCGGCGAGGGCGGCGGCCATACCGGCGGCACACCGACCACGCTGCTGCTGCCGCAGGTGCTGGACAGCGTGAGCGTGCCGGTGGTGGCCGCCGGCGGCTTCTTCGACGGCCGCGGACTGGCCGCGGCGCTGGCCTACGGCGCGGCCGGCGTGGCCATGGGCACGCGCTTCCTGATGTCGGCCGAATCGCCGGTGCCGGCGCCAACGCTTGAGCGCTACGTCAAGGTGCGCGACCCGGCCAGCATCCGCGTATCGCTGGCCATCGACGGCCTGCCGCAGCGAATGATCGACAATGACCTGCTGCTGGCGCTGGAGAAGGCCGGTCCGCTGCGGCGCACCTGGCTGGCGCTGGCGGCCGCGCGCAAATGGCAGGCACGTACCGGCATGCGCAGCGCGCAGATGCTGGCCACCGCCTGGCGCGCGATGCGCGAGCAGGACTACAGCGCCGCCCAGACCCTGATGGCCGCCAACGCGCCGGTGCTGATCCAGCGCGCGATGGTGGAGGGATGCCCCGATGAAGGCGTGCTGCCCAGCGGCCAGGCGGCAGCGGCGATCCGGGCCATCGAATCCTGCGAGCAGATCGTGGCCGGCATGGCCGCGCAGGCACAGGCGCGCCTGGCGGCGCTGGCTGGCGCCGGACTGGCTGCAGCGGCCTGACCCACAGACAGAGGAAACCATGCAAACGAACAAAAAGACCGGGCCGTTCCGCATCGACACTGCCGACGGCATCGCCGAACTGGTGATCGACCATGCGCCAGTCAATGCGCTCGACTGCGCCGGCTGGCATGCGCTGGCCGCCGCGATCGACCAGCTGGGCACCGATTCCGCCGTGCGCGTGATCGTGCTGCGCGGCGAAGGCCGCGGCTTCTGCGCCGGCGTCGACATCAAGGAGCTGGCCGCGCACCCGCAGCGCATCGTCGATGTCAACGCCGGCAACTACGCCACCTTCCGCGCCGTGCACCGCAATCCCAAGCCGGTCATCGTGGCCGTGCACGGCTTCGTGCTGGGCGGCGGCATCGGCATCTGCGGCGCGGCCGACATCATCGTGGCCGCAGATTGTGCGCGCTTTGGCGTGCCGGAGATCGACCGCGGCGCCATGGGCGGCGGCGCCCACCTGCAGCGCATGTTCGGCGTGCAGAAGGTCAGGGCGATGTACTTCACCGGCGAGATGATCGATGCCGCCGAGGCGTACCGGCTGGGCGCGGTCGAGCGCGTGGTGCCGCGCGCAGAGTTGCGCGAGGCCGCCATGACGCTGGCCCGCCAGATCGCCGCCAAGAGCCCGGCCATGCTGCAGCTGGCCAAGGAAGCGCTCAACGGCGTGGAAGACGGCAACCTGGAGGACAAATACCGCTGGGAACAGGGCTTCACGCTGCAGGCCTACATGAGCGCCGATTCCGGCGAGGCGCGCGCCGCCTTTGTCGAAGGCCGCGAAGCCCGCTTTGCGCAGGGAGAGCGCGATGCAGCTTGAATACACCGACGCCCAGCGTGCCTTCCGCGCCGAGGTGCGCGACTGGATGGCCGCGCACGTGCCGCGCACGCCGCTGGCGAGCTTCGATACCGAAGCGGGCTTCGCCCAGCACCGCGCGTGGGAGGCCACGCTCAACCAGGGCCACTGGAGCATGGTCACGTGGCCGGCCGAGCTGGGCGGGCGCGGCTGCGACCTGATCGAGTGGCTGATCTTCGAGGAAGAGTACTGGCGTGCCGGCGCGCCGATGCGCGTCAACCAGAACGGCATCTTCCTGCTCGGGCCCACGCTGATGGAATTCGGCACCGAGGCGCAGAAGGCGCGCTTCCTGCCGCGCATGGCCTCGGGCGAGCATGTCTGGGCGCAGGGCTGGTCCGAGCCGAACGCAGGCTCGGACATGGCCGCGATCCGCTGCAGCGCGATCCGGCAGGGCGATGACTATGTGATCAACGGCCAGAAGATCTGGTCGACGCGGGCGGTGTGGGCGGACTGGCTGTTCGGCCTGTTCCGCACTGACCCGGCCTCGACCCGACACCATGGCCTGACCTTCATCCTGATGCCGCTGGACACGCCCGGCATCACCGTGCGCCCGATCCGCCAGCTCAACGGCCAGACCGGCTTTGCCGAGATCTTCTTCGACGAAGTGCGCGTGCCGGTGGAAAACCGCCTGGCCGCAGAAGGCGCCGGCTGGCAGGTGGCCATGGCCACCGCCGGCTTCGAACGCGGCCTGATGCTGCGCTCGCCGGCGCGCTTCCAGGAAACCGCGCGCGCGCTGGTCAGGCTGTACCAGGCCAACCGCGAGGCGGCGGACCGCGACCCGTCGCTGCGCGAGGCGGTGCTGCGCGCCTGGATGGACGCCGAGGCCTACACGCTGTCCACCTACGCCACCGCGAGCCGCCTGGTGCGCGGCGGCCATATCGGCGCGGAGTCGAGCACGAACAAGGTGTTCTGGTCCGAGCTGGACATCCATATGCACGATACCGCGCTGGCCATCCTGGGGCAGTCGGCAGAGGTCGCGCCCGACGGCCAGCCGCCGGGTTCGCTCGGCCACTGGCTGGACGGCTTCCTGTTCTCGCAGGCCGGGCCGATCTATGCCGGCACCAACGAGATCCAGCGCAATATCGTCGCCGAGCGCCTGCTCGGCATGCCGCGCGCATGACGGCACCCGGGGAAAACACCATGGATTTCGCATTGACCGAAGAGCAGGAGCAGTTTGCCGAGGCGATCCGGCGCTTCCTGATGACCGAGATGACGCCCGAACTGACGCGCGAGCTGTGGGCCACCGAGTCCGGCCGCTCCGACGCGCTGTGGCGCCAGCTTGCCAACCAGGGCCTGACCGCGGTGATGGTGCCGCAGGAGCAGGGCGGACTGGGGCTGGGCGAGGTCGAATGGGCGCCGCTGGCGCAGGCCTGCGGCTACTTTGCGCTGCCCGAGCCTTTGCTGGACACCGCGCTGGTCGCGGCCGGGCTGCTGCGCGATGCGCTCGCGGCGGCGCCGAACGCCTCGGCGCACGAACGCTGCGCCACGCTGCTGGAGCGCATCGCCGCCGGCGATGCCCGCGTGGCGGTGGCGCATCCGCAAGAGCGGCTGGTCGCCGACGCCCATGTCGCCGACGCCATCCTGTGTGCGCACGAAGGCGCCGTGCACCTGCTGCGGCCCGACCAGGCCGTGCTGACGGCGCGCACCGGGCTCGATCCTTCGCGCCGCTTGTTTGAGCTGGCGTGGACGCCGGCCGCGGAGTCCGAACTGATCCCGTCCGGCAGCGGCCTGTGGAACAGCGCGCTGAACCGCGGCGCGCTTGGCGTGGCCGCGCAGCAGCTGGGCCTGACCCAGCGCATGCTGGACCTGGCGATCGATTACAGCGCGCAGCGCAAGCAGTTCGGCAAGGCCATCGGCGCCTACCAGGCGGTCAAGCACCTGCTGGCCGACGTGGCGATCCAGCTCGAGTTCGCCCGGCCGGTGCTGCTGCGCGCCGCCGCCGCGCTGGCGCACGGCCTGCCCGATGCGGGCCTGCATGTCTCGCACGCCCGCGTGGCCGCCGCGCGCTGCGCGTGGAGCGCGGCGCGCCAGGCGATCCAGGTGCATGGCGCAATGGGCTACACCTGGGAGCTGGACCTGCAGATCTTCACCAAGCGGGCCTGGGCCCTGGCGGGAAGCTGGGGCGACCGTGCCTTCCACAAGGCGCGCATGGGCGCGCACATCCTTGACGGCGCGCATGAGATCGGCGCCGGCGCCACCTTCGCCTGAATCCAAAGAGAACCAAGACCATGAAAGACGCCTATATCGTTGATGCCCTGCGCACGCCCACCGGGCGCCGCAAGGGCGGACTGTCGCACATGCACGGCGCCGACCTCGGCGGCTTCGTGCTGGCCGAGCTGGTGCGCCGCAACGGCATTCCCGCCGAGGACTATGACGACGTGGTGTTCGGCTGCGTCGACACCATCGGCCCGCTGGCCGGCAATATCGCCCGCAGCGCGTGGCTGGCAGCCGGCCTGCCGCTGACGGTGCCGGGCGTGACCGTGGACCGCCAGTGCGGCTCGTCGCAGCAGGCGGTGCACTTTGCCGCGCAGGCAGTGATGAGCGGCACGCAGGACGTGGTGATCGCCGGCGGCGTGCAGACCATGACCCAGATCCCGATCTCGTCGGCCATGCTGGCCGGGCAGGCACTGGGCTTTGCCGACCCGTTCTCGGGCAGCAAGGGCTGGCAGGTGCGCTTTGGCGATGCGCCGGTGTCGCAGTTCCATGCCGCGCAGCGCATTGCCGATCACTGGAAGCTGTCGCGCGAGGCCATGGAAGCCTACGCGCTGGCAAGCCACCAGCGCGCCGCCGCGGCCATCGAAGGCGGCCGCTTTGCGCGCGAGATCGTGCCGTGCGAGGGCGTGAAGCATGACGAGACCCCGCGCCCCGATACCACGCTGGCGAAGATGGCTGCGCTGGAACCGCTGATGCCCGGCAGTTCGCTGACCGCGGCCGTGTCCAGCCAGACCGCGGATGCCGCCGCCGCGCTGCTGATCGTCTCGGAAGACGCGCTCAAGCGCTACCAGCTCAAGCCGCGTGCGCGCATCGCGCATATGAGCGTGCTGGGCGACGACCCGCTGTGGATGCTGACCGCACCGATCCCGGCGACCAAACGCGCACTGGAGCGCTGCGGCCTGCGCTTGGCCGATATCGACGTGGTCGAGATCAATGAAGCGTTCGCCTCGGTGGCGATGGCATGGCTGGCCGAGACCGGCTACGCGGCCGAGCGCACCAACCCCAATGGCGGCGCCATCGCACTGGGCCACCCGCTGGGCGCCACCGGGGCGCGCCTGATGACCACGCTGCTGCATGAGCTGGAACGCACCGGCGGCCGCTACGGCCTGCAGACCATGTGCGAAGGCGGTGGCCTGGCCAACGTCACCATCATCGAACGCTTGTAAGGAGACCGCCATGGGAATCTGTGACGCACGCACCGTCATCATCACCGGCGCCGGCGGCGGGCTGGGCCGTGCCTATGCGCTGGCCTTCGCCGCCGAGGGCGCCAATGTGGTCGTCAACGACATCCGGCGCGAGGCGGCCGAGGCCGTCTGCACGGAGATCCGCGCGGCCGGCGGCAGCGCACTGGCCAGCGCTGACGACATCACCCAGCTGGCCACCGCGAAGCGCATCGTCGATGCCGCGGTCGAGGCCTTCGGCGAGGTCCATGTGCTGGTCAACAACGCCGGCATCTGCCGCGACCGCATGTTCGTCAGCCTGACCGAGGCCGACTGGGACGACGTCATGCGCGTGCACCTGCGCGGCCACTTCTGCCTGGCCAACCTGCTCGCCAAACGCTGGCGCGATGCCGCCAAGGCCGGCCGCGCCGTCGACGCGCGCATTATCAACACCAGCTCCGGCGCGGGCCTGCAGGGTTCGGTCGGGCAGTCCAACTACGCCGCCGCCAAGGCCGGCATTGCCGCGCTCACGCTGGTGCAGGCCGCCGAGCTTGGCCGCTATGGCATCACCGCCAATGCGCTGGCACCGGCGGCGCGCACCGGCATGACCGAGGAGGTGTTTGCCGAAATGATGCAGGCGCCGGAAGACGGCTTCGACTACTACGACCCCGCCAATGTCGCGCCGCTGGTGGTGTGGCTGGGCAGCGCCGCGTCCGCGCAGGTCAACGGGCGCATGTTCGAGGCGGCCGGCGGCATGGTCTCGGTGGCCGACGGCTGGCGCACCGGACCCAGGACCGACAAGGGATCGCGCTGGCAGCCGGCCGAACTGGGCGCAGCCGTGGCGGAACTGCTGGCGCAGGCGCAGCCGCCCCAGCCGGTCTACGGCAGCTGAGCGCGACGGCCATGGACTTCTCCCTTAGCGTCGAACAGCAGATGGTCCGCGACAGCGCGCGCGACTACCTCGCCGCGTACAGCGATTCGGCGGCGGTGCGGCGCGTGACCGAGGCAGGCCCGGCGCACGACGAGGCCCTGTGGCACGCGGTCGCGGGCGAACTCGGCTGGTGCGGCATCGCGCTGCCCGAAGCCGTGGGCGGCGCCGGCCTGGGTGCGCCCGGGCTGGTGCTGCTGCAGGAACAACTGGGCCAGCGCCTGGCCTGCGTGCCGTTCTGGTCCGCCGTGTGCGTGGCCGCGCCCTGGCTGCAGGCCAGCCTGGGTCCGCGTGGCAGCGCGCAGTGGCTGGAGCGGCTGGCCTGTGGCGAGCTGCGTGCCGCCGCGGTGCTGCCGGACGATGGCGGCTGGCAGTACGACGGCGTCGCCATTGGCGCGCAGGCAAGCGCGGATGGCTTCGTGCTGCGTGGCAGCGCCGCCCAGGTGGCCGATGCCGCCGGCGCCGACTGGCTGCTGGTGCCGGCCCGTCTCGGAGACGGCGTGCCTGCGCTGTTCCTGCTGGAACCGGCAGCACTGGCACAGGATGCGCGATGCATGCTGGCGCCGCTCGATACGCTGGACCGCACGCGGCCGCAGGCCGCGCTGCGGCTGGACGGGCTGCCCGTGCCCGCCAGCGCCTGCCTGGCGCGCGCGGACGCGGCGGCCTTCGGCCTGGCCCAGGCCTGGTGGCACGGCAAGCTGATGCTGGCGGCGGAGCAGCTTGGCGCGGCCCAGCAATGCCTGGACCTGACCGTGGCCTATGCATCGGAACGGATCCAGTTCGGGCGCGCCATCGCCTCGTTCCAGGCGGTCAAGCACCGCTGCGCGCAGATGATGGTGCTGGTCGAGGCGGCGCGCTCGGCGGTGTATGGCGCGGCGCAGGCGTGGGAAACGGGCGAGGTGGCCGATGGCACCGGCATCCGCCTCGACATCGCCGCCGCGTCCGTGGCCGCCGACGATGCCCTGCGCTTCTGCGCGCAGGAGGCCATCCAGTTGCATGGCGGTGTCGGCTTCACCTGGGAATACGACCCCCAGCTCTATTTCAAGCGCGCGCAGGCCGCCAGCCACTGGCTGGGCGGTGCCGGCGCGGCGCTGGCGTATCTCGCAGCAAATGGCCCGCACGCCTGGAGGACAGCATGATAGCGAATCAAGAGGCGGCATTCCGCGCCGAAGTCGCGCAATGGATGGCCGCCAACCTGGCCGGCGAGTTCGCCTGCCTGAAGCACCGCGGCGGCCCCGGCGACGAAGAGGCCTATCCCGAACTGCGCAAGGCGTGGGAGCGCCGGCTGGCCGAAGGCGGCTGGACCGGCCTGGGCTGGCCGCGCGCGCATGGCGGGCGCGAGCTGCCGGTCATGCAGCAGGTGATCTTCCATGAGGAATACGCGCGGGCAGGGGGACCGGGCCGCATGGGCCATATCGGCGAGGGGCTGATCGGCCCGACCCTGGTCGCCTTCGGCACCGACGACCAGAAGGCGCGCCTGCTGCCCGGCATCCTGAACGGCACCACGTTCTGGTGCCAGGGGTATTCGGAGCCTGGGGCGGGCTCGGACCTGGCCAATGTGCGCACGCGCGCGGAGCGCGATGCGGCCACTGGCGACTGGCTGGTGAGCGGGCAGAAGGTGTGGACCTCGCTCGCGCACGATTCCGACTGGATCTTCGTGCTGGCGCGCTGCGAGCCCGGCTCGCGCGGCAGCAAGGGCCTGGTTTTCCTGATGCTGCCGCTGGACCAGCCCGGCATCGAGATCCGGCCGATCCGCCAGATGGGCGGCGGCGCCGAATTCAACGAGGTGTTCTTCGACGGCGCGCGTGCCGCCGCCGCCGATGTGCTGGGCGCGCCCGGCGATGGCTGGCGCATCGCCATGGCGCTGCTGGGCTTCGAGCGCGGCATCTCCACGCTGGGCCAGCAGATGCAGTTCACGCATGAACTGGAATGGGTGGCGCAGGCCGCGCGCGACAACGGCAGCAGCCGCGACGCGCTGGTGCGCCAGCGCATCGCGCGCGCCTGGGCCGGCCTGCGCGTGATGCGGGCCAATGCGCTGCGCATGCTTGCGGGCGCGGCGCAGGCGGGCCAGGACGGCGGCACCGCGCTGCAGCGCGAGGCGCTGATCTACAAGTACTACTGGTCCAACTGGCACCGCGACCTGGGCCAGCTGGCGCTGGACGTGCTGGGCCCGCTGGCCAATGTGCTGGACGCCGGCGACACGCACCGCACGCGGCTGCAGCAGATGGCGCTGTTCTCGCGCGCCGACACCATCTACGCCGGCACCAACGAAATCCAGCTCAACATCATCGCCGAACGCGGCCTCGGCATGCCGCGCGAAGCACGAGGACAGTCATGACCCTGAACACCGAAATCCCCAGCGCCCCGGCCTATGTGCCTGGCCATCAGTTGCTCGCCGGCAAGAGTGTGCTCATCACCGCCGCGGCGGGCGCCGGCATCGGCTTTGCCGCCGCGCGCCGCTGCGCCGAGGAGGGCTGCCGCGCGCTGATGATCTCCGACGTCCATGAGAAGCGGCTGGCAGACGCGGTCGAGCGCCTGCGCGCGGAAACC
The DNA here is from genome assembly GCF_058782785.1 of Cupriavidus sp. FW306-01-F10A. Lineage (NCBI taxonomy): Bacteria > Pseudomonadati > Pseudomonadota > Betaproteobacteria > Burkholderiales > Burkholderiaceae > Cupriavidus > Cupriavidus sp. FW306-01-F10A. The sequence continues at coordinate 134,590 of NZ_JBYSYA010000009.1, read as the reverse complement.
GGCCTGCAGGCGATCCATGGCCAGCTTTGCGATGTGTCGGATGAAGCGCAGGTGCGCGCACTTGTGGCCGCCGCCGAAGAAGCCTTGGGCGGCACCGACGTGCTGATCAACAACGCCGGCCTGGGCGGCTCGCGCCGCCTAGTTGATATGGACGATGCCGAGTGGTCGCGCGTGATCGATATTTCCCTCACCGGCACCTTCCGCATGACGCGCGCGATGTTGCCGCACATGCAGGCGCGCCGGCGCGGCGCCATCGTCAACAATGCCTCGGTGCTGGGCTGGCGTGCGCAGAAGGAACAGTCGCATTACGCCGCGGCCAAGGCCGGGGTGATGGCGCTGACGCGCTGCAGCGCGATGGAGGCCGCCGAATTTGGCGTGCGCATCAATGCGGTGGCGCCAAGCATCGCGCTGCACGACTTCCTGAAGAAGTCGGCGCCGGCCGACCTGCTGCGCCAGCTCAGCGAGCGCGAAGCGTTCGGGCGCGCGGCCGAGGTGTGGGAGGTGGCCAATGTGATGGTGTTCCTGGCCAGCGACTATGCCTCGTACATGACGGGCGAGGTGCTGCCGGTGAGCAGCCAGCGGGCTTGAAGGGAAACAGTTGGGACCGGGAACAACGCAGGAACCAGACATGCCAAGAATCTTCCGTTCTGCCGAAGACATCCACGCCGCCGTCGGCCAGCGCCTCGGCGAGAGCGCCTGGACCCAGATCACCCAGGAACAGGTCAACCAGTTCGCCAATGCCACCGGCGACCACCAGTGGCTGCACGTGGACCCGCAGCGCGCCGCGCAGGGCCCATACGGCGCCTGCATCGCGCACGGCTACCTGACGCTGGCGCTGGTCAACCAGTTCCTGCCGGAGCTGGTCACGGTCGAAGGCATGAAGTGGGGCGTCAACTACGGCTGCGACAAGGTGCGCTTCCCGGCGCCGGTGCGCGTGGGCGCGCGCGTGCGCGGGGTGGGGGAACTGGTGCGGGCCGAGACCTTGCAGGGCGGCGTGCAGTCGGTGGTGCGCATGACCGTGGAAATCGAAGGCGGAGACAAGCCGGCCTGCGTGGCCGAGACCATCAGCCGCTATTACTTCTGAACAGGAATCCAGCATGAAAGAAGCAGTCATTGTCGCCGTCGCGCGCACACCGATCGGCAAGGCCTTCCGCGGTGCCTTCAACGACACCGAGGCCCCGGTGCTGGGCGGCCACGTGGTGCGCGCGGTGGTGGAGCGCGCCGGCGTGGATCCGTCCGAGGTGGAAGATGTGCTGATCGGCGCGGCCGCGCAGCAGGGCACCCAGGGCTACAACCTGGGCCGCCTGTGCGCGGTGGCGGCCGGCCTGCCGGACAGCGTGCCCGGCATGACCATGGACCGCATGTGCGGCTCGGGCCTGATGGCGATCGCGGCGGGCGCCCGTGCGATCCAGTGCGGCGAGGCCGACATCATCGTCGCCGGCGGCGCGGAATCCATCTCGCTGACGCAGACCAAGCACAAGAACAGCTACCGCGCCCAGTCCGAAGCGGTGCTGGCGCGGCAGCCGGCAGCCTATATGGCAATGATCGAGACCGCCGAGGTGGTGGCGCGCCGCTACGGCATCAGCCGCGCCGAGCAGGACGCCTACGCCTGGCGCAGCCAGCAGCGCACCGCCGAGGCGCAGCGGCGCGGGGCCTTCGATGACGAGATCGTGCCGCTGGAAACGCGCCGCGCGCTGTTCGACAAGGCCGGCACGCTGACCGGCCACGAGACCGTTCGGCTTGCGCACGACGAGTGCAACCGGCCCGATACCACGGCCAGCAGCCTGGAGGCGCTGAAGCCGGTCTGGAGCGGCGGCCAGGCGGTGGCCGCCGGCGAGCACATCACTGCCGGCAATGCCTCGCAGTTGTCGGACGGCGCCGCCGCGGTGCTGCTGATGAGCGCCGACGAGGCCCGCCGGCGCCGCCTGCGCCCGCTGGGCCGCTACCGCGGCATGGCGGTGGCGGGCTGCGCGCCGGACGAGATGGGGATCGGCCCGGTGTTCGCCGTGCCCAGGCTGCTCGCGCGCCATGGCATGACGGCGGCCGACGTGGGCCTGTGGGAGCTGAACGAGGCCTTCGCCTGCCAGGTGCTGTACTGCCAGCAGAAGCTGGGCATCCCGGATGCGCGCCTGAACGTCAACGGCGGCGCGATCTCGATCGGCCATCCGTTCGGCATGTCGGGTGCGCGCATGACCGCGCATGCATTGATTGAAGGCCGGCGCCGCGGCGTGCAGCAGGCGGTGGTGACCATGTGCATCGGCGGCGGCATGGGCGCCGCCGCGCTGTTCGACGTTCTGTAATCACAAGCAGCCCGTGCAGGGACGGCCCGCAACGAGGCCGCCTGCCATCACTCCAACCGGAGGAGACATCATGAAACGACTGATCGGCGTCGCCATGTCGCTGGCCGTGCTCGCCACCGCGGTATGGGCCTTCGCGCCGCGCCCGCTGCCGCCGTTCGCGGCCACGACGCTGCGCCCGGACGGCCTGCAGGTCAACGGCATCGCGCGCGCCGGCGAGCGCCTGGTGGCAGTGGGCGAGCGTGGCCAGATCCTGTTCAGCGATGACCAGGGCCGCAACTGGCGCACGGCCGCCGTGGATCAACCGCAAGGCGCCGCGCTGACCCAGGTGGCCTTTGCCGACAGCCGCCACGGCATGGCGGTCGGGCACAGCGGCTGGATCCTGCGCACCGAAGACGGCGGTGCCCACTGGCAGCAGGTGGCGTTCGAGGCGAGCTCGTCCGATCCGCTGCTGGGTGCCTGGGCCCAGGCGGGCGGCCCGTGGTTCGCGGTCGGCAGCTTTGGCCGCTTCCTGGTCTCGCGCGACCAGGGCAGGCACTGGGAGCCGGCCGCCGACAAGGCCATGCAGGACCGCCACCTCAACGGCATTGCCGGCGACGGGCAGGGACGCCTGATGCTGGTCGGCGAAGCCGGCCTGGTGCTGCGCTCGCCCGACGGCGGCGGCCGCTGGGAGGTGGTGAAGTCCCCCTACGAGGGTTCGCTGTACGGCGTGCAGCCGCTGCGCGACGGCGCCTGGCTGGCCTTCGGCATGCGCGGCAACGCCTTGCGCAGCGATGACTTCGGCGCCACCTGGCAGGCCGCGGACACTGGCCTCAAGACCTCGTTCTTCGGCGGCGTCGAACTGCCCGATGGCCGCATCGTGCTGGCCGGGCAGGGCGGCACGCTGGTGATCTCCGCCGATGGCGGGCGCCACTTCACCGCCTTGCCCGCCGGCAGCCCGCAGACCCTGGCCGCGCTGGTCCCTGCCGGCAAGGACACGCTGGCGCTGGGCGGCAATGGCGGCCTTGCCGGCGTCACGCTCGCCGCCAATCCCCGCTGACCCTGCCTGACCCTGGCTTACCGAATGCGAGAACGATCATGAACCGCCCCCATTCTTCCGGCCGCCTGGGCCGCTTTGTCGATGCCTGCGCCAGCCTGCTGATGCAGCGGCGCCGCCTGCTGCTGGTGCTGTGCCTGGCCGTGACCGTGGCGCTGGGCGTCTCGGCCACGCGGCTGCGGCTCGATCCCGGCTTCAACAAGATGATCCCGCTGCAGCACCCGTACATGCAGGTGTTCACCAAGTACGCGAGCACCTTCTCCGGTGCCAACACGGTGCTGCTGAGCCTGCGCTGGAAGGGCGACGGCGACATCTACAACGCGGCCTTCATGGACAAGCTGCGCCGCGCCACCGATGACGTCTTCTTCATCCCCGGCGTGGACCGTTCGCGCGTGTTCTCGCTGTTCACGCCCAATGTGCGCTACACCGAGGTGACGGAGGCGGGCTTCCGCGGCGACGTGGTGGTGCCGGGACGCTTCTCCGGCGCGCCGGCCGAGCTCGACAAGGTGCGCCGCAACGTGGCGCGCTCTGGCCAGATCGGCCGCCTGGTCAGCAACGACCTGAAGTCCGCGCTGATCCGCGCGGAATTGCGCGAGACCGATCCGGCCACCGGCAAGACCATCGACTACGGCTCGGTCGCACGCCAGCTGGAGAAGATCCGCGGGGAATTCAGCGGCACCGACGTCGAGGTCAATATCGTCGGCTTCGCCAAGCTGGTGGGCGATGTGGAAGAGGGCATCGCCGGCGTGATGGGCTTCTTCGCGCTGGCCTTCGCCGTGACCGCGCTGCTGCTGTGGCTGTACACGCGCTCGCTGCGCATCACGCTGTTGTCGCTGGTGGTGGCGCTGCTGCCCGTGGCCTGGCTGCTGGGCTTGCTGCCGCTGCTGGGCTACGGCATCGATCCGATGTCGATCCTGGTGCCGTTCCTGATCTTTTCGATCGGGGTCTCGCACGCGGTGCAGATGACCAATGCCTGGAAGCAAGAGGTGGTGCAGGGACATGGTGCGCTCGACAGCGCCAGCGCGGCCTTCCGCAAGCTGTTCATCCCCGGCACGGTCGCGCTGCTGACCAACGCGCTCGGGTTCATGGTCATCATGCGCATCGAGATCGACATCGTGCGCGAGCTTGGCATCACCGCCTGCCTGGGCGTGCTGCTGATGATCGTGACCAACAAGGTGTTCCTGCCGATCCTGCTGTCGTACACGCGGCTGGAGCCGTCGGCGCTGGCATCGGCGCAGGCCCGGCGCGCGCACGGAACCGGCGGGCTGTGGCAGAAGTTCGGCGCGCTGGCGCGCCCGGGCCCGGCGCTGGGCGTGTTCGTTGCCGCGCTGGCGTTGCTTGCGGCCGGTGCCATCGATTCGCGCGGCCTCAAGATTGGCGATGTCGGCAGCGGCGCTCCGGAACTGCGCGCGGATTCGCGCTACAACCGCGACAGCGCCAGCATCGTGAGCCAGTACAACATCGGCTCGGATGCGCTGACCGTGGTGGTGGAGCCCACCGGCTTCGACGACGGCTGCCTGCACTACCCGGTGATGAGTGCGGTGGAACGCTTCGAGATGCATATGCGCGGCGTGTCCGGCGTGCAGTCGGTGGTGAGCGTGTCGTCGCTGGCCAAGGTGGTGATCGGCGCCTACAACGAGGGCAACCCGCGCTGGGAGGCGCTGCCGCGCAGCAGCGAGGGCCTGAGCCAGGGCGCCAAGGCCTTTGACCCGGACAACGGCATGAATACCTCGAACTGCCAGGCCATCCAGGTGCTGATCTACACCGCCAACCATGAGGGCGCCACCATCGCCCACATCATCCGCGAGATCCGCCGCTTCACCGCCGCCGACAAGACCCCCAACGTGGCGTTCCGCCTGGGCGGGGGCAATATCGGCGTGATGGCGGCCACCAATGAGGCCGTGGAGGAAGCCGAAGTGACCATGCTGCTGTCGATCTTCGGTGCGATCACGCTGCTGTGCCTGCTGACGTTCCGCTCGTGGCGCGCGGTGCTGTGCATCATCGTGCCGCTGACGCTGGTGTCGGTGCTGTGCAATGCGTTGATGGCGCGGCTTGGCATCGGGCTGAAGGTGTCGACGCTGCCGGTCATCACGCTGGGCGTGGGCGTCGGCGTGGACTACGGCATCTACCTGTATGAGCGCATCCAGCACCAGATCCGCGAGGAAGGGCAGGCCCTGCCGCAGGCCTTTGCCGAGGCCATGCGCCAGCGCGGTTCGGCGGCGCTGTTCACGGCGCTGACGATGTGCATCGGGGTGGGCACCTGGGCCTTTGCCGCGCTCAAGTTCCAGGCCGACATGGGGATCCTGCTGGCCTTCATGTTCCTGGTGAACCTGTTCGGCGCGGTGTCGCTGCTGCCGGCGCTGGCTGCGTGGCTGGGCGTGGAGGAAGAGGAGCGTGCGCGCGTGGCCGCCGGTGGTGCCGGTGGCGCCGCGCGCGGCGAGACGGTGCCGCCGGCGCACGCCCTGAAATCCGACGCGGTGTAAGGCCGATGGCCCGGAGAGACAGCATGCACGATCACCAGGCTTACGCGGCGGCGGCATTCACGCCGGTCCGCATCGGCCCGCTCACGCTGCGCAATCGCATTATCAAGGCCGGCGCCAACGAGGGCATGACGCCGCAGGGCCTGCCGACCGAGGCGCTGGTCAGGCACCACCGCGAGCTTGCCGCGGGCGGCGTGGGCATGACCACGGTCGCGTATGCGGCGGTGGCCGACGACGGCCTGACTTTTTCGCACCAGCTCAGCATGCGCCCGGAGCAGGTTGCGCACCTGCGCGTGCTGACCGATGCCGTGCATCGCGAAGGCGCGGCGGCCTGCCTGCAGATCACCCATGCGGGCTCGTTCACCACCATGCGCCACGGCGGCAGCCGTGCGCCAGGCAGCGCTTCATCCGGACTCAATGCCTTTGGCATGCTGCACGGCGTGTATTTCCAGCGTGCCATGCGCGAGGCGGACATGGCGCGCGTTGCCGGCCAGTTTGCCGCGGCGGCGCGGCTGGCGCGCGAAGCCGGCTTCGACGCGGTGGAAATCCACATGGGCCACGGCTACCTGCTCAACCAGTTCCTGTCGCCGCTGAGCAACCGGCGGCGCGATGCGTTCGGCGGCAGCGTGGAGAACCGCACCCGCTTTCCGGCCGCGGTACTGCGCCAGGTGAAGGACGCGGTCGGCGCCGAGCTGGCGGTCTGCTGCAAGCTGAGCGTCAGCGACGGCGTGCCGGGCGGCAACGAGCCCGCGGATTCCGCCGTGAGCGCGCGTCTGCTGGAGGCGGAAGGCGCCGACCTGCTGACCCTCAGCGGCGGGCGCAACGTCGAGAGCCCGTGGGCGCTGTTCGGCAGCCCCATGCCCACGGCGCAGATGAAGGCCGCCGCGCCGACCGCGGTGGCGCGCTTCGGCATCACCATGCTGGAAAAGCGCACGCCGCGCGCGCTGGCCTTTCGCGAGCTGTACTTCCTGGAGGCGTCGCGCGTGGTGCGGCGGGCGGTGCGCATGCCGCTGGCCTATATCGGCGGCGTCAAGTCGATCGGCAATGTCGCGCAGCTGATGGAAGAGGGCTTCGACTGTGTCGCGCTGGCGCGCGCGCTGATCCATGATCCCGCGCTGGTCGCCAACTGGCGCGGCGGCGCGGTGGCGCATTCGGCCTGTGACAGCTGCAATGGCTGCGTGGCCCGGATCTACGATCCGGCGGGCGTCAGTTGCGTGCATGGCCCGGGCAATGATCCGGCGCTGACCAGGATTGCCGCCGCGCTGCAGTAGTCCGATGAGACGATGAGCCGCCGGCCAGACGCTCTTATCTTGAAGGTCCCACGGGAATTCAAGGAGACAGACGCCATGACCGCTGACGGCAACCAGACTGGCTACAAGGCCGGCTACAAGATCGAATCACGCCCGCTCGAGGCCCGCTACGCGCGCGGCTGGCATTGCCTCGGCCCTGCCGATGGCTACCGCGACGGCGTGCCGCACACGCTGAATATCTTCGGCCGGCGCCTGGCCGCGTTTGCCGACTCGACCGGCGCGATTCGCGTGATTGACGGCTACTGTCCGCACATGGGCGCAGACCTGAGCACCGGCACCGTGCAGGGCGACAACCTGGTCTGCCCGTTCCACGGCTGGCAGTGGGGCGGCGACGGTGGCTGCAAGTCCATTCCCTACTGCAAGCGGGTGCCGCCCAAGGCCCGTGTCGGCGCCTGGGAGACCTGCGAGCAGAACCGCTTGCTCTTCATCTGGCACGATCCCGAAGGCCGCCCGGCACCCCCCGAGGTGGCGATTCCGCGCATCGAGGCCTGCTTCTCGCCGGAGTGGTCGGACTGGGCCATCGACGAGATGGTGATCCAGACCAACTGCCGCGAGCTGGTCGACAACATCTCCGACATGGCGCATTTCGGCACGGTCCATGGCGCGCCGGTGGACTACTTTGCCAACCTGTTCGAAGACCACAAGGCCACGCAGCTGATGATCGGGCGCAGTGCCCGGCTCTCGGGCGATGCACAGCTGACGGCGCTGTCCACGTACTTCGGGCCCGCGTACCACATCACCGAGATGATCGGACAGATGGGCGACCAGCAGATCCACTCGATCCTGCTCAACTGCCATGTGCCGATCGACCTCAACAGCTTCGCGCTGCGCTACGGCGTGCTGGTGAAGAAGATCCCGGGGCTGTCCGAGGAGCAGAACCGTGCCATGGCGCAAGCCTATGTGGAGCAGGCCAAACAGGCCTTCTACGAGGACGTGGCGATCTGGGACAGCAAGATCCGCATCGACAACCCGCTACTGTGCGAAGGCGACGGGCCCATCTACCAGATGCGTGACTGGTACCAGCAGTTCTACACCGACGTGGAGCAGGTGCGGCCGTCCAGCGTGGCACGGCGCATCTTCGAGCTGAACCCGGGCAATATCGAGCCGCCGGCGCTGCGGCATGTGTTCGAGGCCTGATGGCAACCTCCACGGAACCTCGCACCATGAAAACCGTCGTCATTACCGGAGCCGCGTCCGGCATGGGTGCGGCCGTGCGCCAGCGCATGCTCGCCGACGGCTGCCGGGTCATCGGCATCGACCTGCGCGATGCCGACATCGTTGCCGACCTGTCCAGCCAGCAGGGCCGCGCTGCCGCGATCGACGCCGTACTGTCGCGGTCGGGCGGCCGCATCGACCAGCTGGTCTGCTGCGCCGGCCTGGGCCCGCATGTCGAACCCGCCACGCTGGTGGCATCGGTCAACCACTTCGGCGTGGTGGCGCTGCTGGATGGCCTGTTCGAGGCGCTGCGCCAGGGCTCGGATCCGTGCGCCGTGGTGGTGTCGTCCAGTTCGGCCACGCTCCAGTCCTGGGAGGGCAGCCCGCTGCGTGATGCCTACCTTGCCGGCGACGAGCCCGGCGTGCGCGCGATAGTGGCAGCCGCCGCGGCGGCGGAAGGCACCCGGGACCAGGCTGGCTATATTGTTTATGCCAGTTCCAAGCATGCGGTGGCGGCGGCCGCGCGGCAACGCGCCGCCGCGTGGGGCCAGGCCGGCGTGCGCCTCAACGTGGTCGCGCCGGGCGCGGTGGAAACGCCGCTGCTGCAGGCCGGGCTGAAGGATCCGCGCTATGGCGATGCCATCCGCGATTTCCTGCCGCCGTTGGGGAGGCGCGCGCAGCCTGAGGAAGTGGCCGCGCTGATCGCCTTCCTGTGCGGGCCGCAGGCGGCCTACATGCACGGCAATGTGGTGTTCATCGACGGTGGGCTGGATGCAGCGCAGCGGCCGCTGAACTTCTGATCTCCTGGCCAATGGGGCATCCGCCGCGAGCCGCGGCGGATGCCCCATTTTTATTCGATGGCGTTCCGGACCTACGCGACCACGACATCGTCCTGCATCCGGCGCTCGCGTTCGCCGGGATACAGGGTTTCCTTTTCGAGGTAGAAGCAACCGGCGCAGCCCGGGGGCCGGGTTTTTCCATGTAAAAACCCCCAAAAGTTGTCTCCAACTTCTGGGGGGCAGTTCAGGGCGGGGAGGGGGAGCCCGGCCGGGCGCCAAAGGCTGCGCCCGGCCGGGTATCACGATGGGATCAGGTACCCGACCCGCGCGCGGCGTCCGGTGAGAAGAACACCTCGTTGAATTCCGGGCTGTTGTTCAGCGTTGCCATCGGGCCTTCGTTGGTCAGGCGGTCGGCCATGTAGGCACCCGAAATCAGGTCATGGTAGAACACCGTGGTCGGATAGTAGCGGCGCGCATCATAGGCGTATACCGAGGCCTGGAGATTGGTGCGCCACAACTGGCCGCGGCCATCGTAGTTGTCGGCCGCCAGGGCCAGCCAGCTGTCTTCGTCGAGATACAGCACGCGCTTCGCATACTGGTGCCGGAAGCCGGACTTGAGCGTTGCTTCCAGTACCCACACCCGATGCGGTTCATAGCGCATCACGTCCGGATTGGCATGGCCATTCGTGAGCAGTTCCTTGTACTTGACGGAAGTGCTCAGCAGCTTGTAGTTGTGGTACGGGACGAAGATCTCCTTCTTGCCGACGATCTTCCAGTTGTAGCGCTCGCCCGAGCCGTTGAAGAGCCGGTCGTCGTCCACGGTGCGGAAGCCGCCGGGGCCCTGGGGCTGGTCAAAGCCGAATTCCGGCGCCTGGCGCACCCGCCGCGTGCCCGGGTTGTAGATCCACGTGCGGTTGGAGTCAGAACCCTCCTGGTCCCAGACCGCATAGCCCACGATCACCTGGCCGCGGTCGCGCAACGGCAGATCCGTGGAGGTGCGGAAGAAGGAGCGCTCGTTGAGGGCGCTGCGCGGGTCAAACTTGCCATTGTTGCGCGGCGACAGGATGCTGTACGAGACGCGCCCCCACGCGATCGAGCCGTTCGGATACACCACGGCCTGGTCGAACTGAGCCTTCTCGGTGCCGATGGCCGACGAGAAACGCTGGTTCCACAACAGCTCCATCGCGGTTTTCGGAATCGGGTAGGGAACCTGCGGACCCGCTTCCTTCAGGCCGTTGGCATCACTCGTCATGCTGACGGTGGTGGCGTAGGTGCGGATGTCCTTGTAGACCGCGTCCTCGTAGCGGAAATCGCGATGGCTTGGGTACACCGGCATCTTGAAGGTATCGGGATACTTCTTGAACAGCGCCTTCTGCCCGTCGCTGAGCCGCTCGGCATACTGCGCCATGTTCTGCGCGGTGATGACGAACAGCGGCTTCTCATCGGCATACGGGTCCGGGTAGCGTTCGCCGCGCTGGTATTTGACATGCGCCGGCGTGCCCAGCCACTTGCCGGACCATGCCGGGACCTCGCCGTCCTTGCTGGCGGCACGCTCGGCGCCCATCGGCGTGAGGGGGCCATCCAGTTGCTTGAGTTCCTCCGGGGTGGCCTTCGCCCACGATGCCGCCGCCAGGGCCATGCTGGTGAGCAGCAGGCCACCGCGTATCAGTTGTCTTGTGCTGGATTTCATTGAAGTCTTGCTCCTTGTAAAGAGGAATTGCCGGCGCCGGCTGTGCCTGTGCCTGTGGTGACAGCGTAGTGATGGCGCGGCGGCGGGGAATCGTTGGAACGGACTAGTGGATTTCCCTAGCGTCCGGCGTGGCGGAGGGGGCGGGGACAATCCGGGTGGCGTGCCAGCATCCCGCGAGGAGTGCGGGAGCGTACCGGGGCGGTACGGGAAGGGGGGAGGCGGGGGTAGGGGACTTAAACGGCGCGAGGCCGGGCAAGTGCCCGGCCTCGCGCCAGCGTGCGGCCAGCGGCCGCAGCCAGGGTCAGGCTTCCATCACTTCGCCGAAGCGCTGCAGGTGGTAGTCGCTGTCGCCCAGCAACTGGTCCAGCATGGTCAGGCGCTTGAAGTAGTCGCCCACGGACAGCTCATCGGTCATGCCCATGCCGCCATGCAGCTGCACGGCCTGCTGGCCGACGAAGCGCCCGGCGCGGGCCAGCGTCACCTTGGCCGCGGACAGCATGCGGCGGCGCGCGGCGGGATCGGCCTCGTCCAGTGCCTGGACTGCGACGTAGGCCATCGACAGTGCCAGCTCCTTCTGCACCAGCATGTCGGCCATGCGGTGCTGCAGTGCCTGGAAGCTGGCCAGCGGCTTGCCGAACTGCTGGCGCGTGCCCAGGTACTCGGCGGTGATCTCGATCAGCTTTTCCATGGCGCCGGCGCCCTCGGCGCACAGCGCGGCAACGCCGTGCTCAAGGCCCACGCCCAGCGCGGCCAGGCCGTCGGCGGGCTGGCCCACCAGCGCGCTGGCCGGCACGGTGACGTTCTGCAGCGACAGGTCGGCGGCGCGCAGGCCGTCGATGGTCGGGTAGGCGGTGACGCCCAGGCCCTTGCTGTCGCGCGGCACCAGGAACAACGCAATCTCATTGCTGCCGGCCACGCGCGCGGTCAGCAGGTAGGCGTCGGCGGCGGCGCCGTGCCAGACCACGCTCTTGATGCCGTTGAGCACGTAGCCGTCGCCGCTGCGCTCGGCGCTGGCGCGCGCCGATTCCGGGCGGTAGCGGGTGGTCGGCTCCAGGTAGGCCAGCGTCACGATGCGCTCGCCCGAGGCGATCGCGGGCAGCCATTCTTGCTTCTGCGCGGCGCTGCCGTGGGCGGCCAGGATGGCCGCGGCCATCACGCCGCTGGGCGTGACCGGCTCCAGCACCAGGCCGCGGCCCAGTTCGCGCTGCACCACCAGCTGGCTGGCGGGGCCTTCGCCGAAGCCGCCGAAGTCGGCCGGCACGGTCAGGCCCAGCACGCCCATTTCAGCCAGCTTGTTCCACACGCCGCGATCCAGGCTCTCGCCTGCGCGCGCGCTCTTGCGGCGGGCCTCGAAGGTGTATTCGGTATCGATGAAGCGACGCAGGCTGTCCGCCAGCATCTGTTGCTCTTCGCTGTAGGTGAAGTCCATGTCAGCTATCCCTTCAGAAACCCAGGATCATCTTGGAGATGATGTTCTTCTGCACTTCGGTCGCGCCGCCGTAGATCGAGGTCTTGCGCATGTCGTAGTAGGTGGAGGCGGCAGGGGCGGCCCAGTCAGGGCCCGCCACCGGCTGCGCCGCGCCCGGTTCAAGCCAGTCCGGCGAATACGGCCAGGCGTTGGGGCCGGCCACTTCCATCATCAGCATGCCCAGGTCCTGCTGCACCTCGGAGCCGCGGATCTTGACGATCGAGGCCTCGGGCCCGGGGGTGCCGGCGGCCTGCGTGGCGACGCGCAGCAGCAGCATTTCCAGCGCCATGATGTCCATCTCGACGCGGGCGATCTTGTCGCGCATGCGCACGTCTTCGATCAGCGGGCGGCCGGCGCCGTCGGTGGCCTGGCTGGCGTAGTGCTTGAGCAGGCGCAGCTCGCGGTGGCAGTGGCCGATGCCGGCAATGCCGGTGCGTTCATGGCCGAGCAGGTACTTGGCATAGGTCCAGGCGCGGTTCTCTTCGCCGACCAGGTTCCCGACCGGCACTTCCACGTCTTCGAACCAGGTCTCGTTGACGTCGTGGCCGCCGTCGAGCGTCTTGATCGGACGCACCGTCACGCCGGGCGACTTCATGTCGATCAGCAGCATCGAGATGCCTTCCTGGGCCTTGGCCTCGGGGTCGGTGCGCACCAGGCAGAAGATCCAGTCGGCGAAGTGGGCCATGGTGGTCCAGGTCTTCTGGCCGTTGACGATGTATTTGTCGCCCTTGCGCACCGCGCGCGTCTTCAGCGAGGCCAGGTCGGAACCCGAGCCCGGCTCGGAGTAGCCCTGGCACCAGAAGTCGTCGATATTGGGGATGCGCGGCAGGAAGCGCTGCTGCATCTCGGGGCTGGCGTACTTCATCAGCACCGGACCGATCATGGTCAGGCCGAACGGCAGCAGGCGCGGCGCGCCGGCGCGGAAGGTCTCGATCTCGAAGATCAGGCGCTGCAGCGCGGTCCAGCCGGTGCCGCCCCATTGCTTGGGCCAGGTCGGCGCACCCCAGCCGCGGGCCTGCAGGATGCGGTGCCAGCGGATGTAGTCGTCCTTTTCCACGCGCTGGTGGTTGAGAACCTTGTTGCGGATGTCTTCCGGCAGGCTGGCCTGCGCGAATGCACGGACCTCCTCGCGGAAGGCCTGTTCCTCGGCGGTGAAACGCAAATCCATCTGAATGTCCCCTGTGGTACGCGGGCCGCGCGGCGCTTCTTGCCCAGCCTGGTTGTGCAGTGCGTCAAAGCGGCGGCCCTCACTGTGCCGGCCGATTGTAGGGGCCGGGCGCGATTCTTTGCTTCATCAATCATAAAGCCGTCCTTCGCGGAGGCGGAACCACCTGCGCCGGGTGGTGGCGGGGCGAACGGCGGCTGGCCAGTGGCGTTGACGAACACGGCCTTAGTGAATTCCAAATGGCTCCGGCACGGGGCTTGCCGCAAACTGATGCAGCCAGTTTCATGTGGCCGGGTGCATTCCGCCGCATATCCAAGTCAGCCTGCATCGAGAGACCCACCAGCACCATGTCTTCCTTCCGCCCCGAATATATCCACGACATCCCCCGCTACTGGGCCGCGCAGACGCCTGACGCGCCGTGCCTGCACGAGAACGGCGCCGTCATCAGCTACGGCGAGCTGTGGCGGCGCATCGAGACCGCCCGCGACTGGCTGGCGGCGCAGGGCGTGGGCGAGGGCGACCGCGTGATGGTGGTCGGCGAGAACTGCAACGAGATGGTGGTCACGCTGTTCGCCAGCAGCCTGCTGCATGCCTGGCCGATCCAGGTCAATGCGCGCCTGTCCGCGCGCGAGATCGACAATATCCGCGATCATGCGCAGCCGGCGCTGGTGCTGTTCACCGGCCATGTCTCTGACGTGGCCGCGGTGCACGGCGAGCGGCTGGGCGCACAGGCCACCGGCTGCCCGGTGTTCGACGCCGGCATGCGGGTGGTGCGCGCGGCCACCCCGCCGCAGCGCGAGCCGGCCGGGCTGGCCCGCAGCGTCGCCACGCTGATCTATACCTCAGGCACCACCGGCGCGCCCAAGGGCGTGATGGTGCCGCATCAGGGCCTGACGCAGTTTGCGCGCATCTCCGCCACCTCGCGCGACATGGGCCCGGCCGACGTGGCCTATGGCGCGTTGCCGATGTCGCATATCTTCGGCATTGCCACGGTGCTGATGGCCACGCTGTATGCCGGCGCCAGCCTGTTCCTGCGCCCGCGCTTCGACGCCAGTGAAGTGTTCGAGTCGCTGGCATCGCCCGGCGTCACCATCCTGCAGGGCGTGCCGACCATGTTCACGCGCATCATGGCGGTGGCGCCCACCGTCGGCGCGAAGCCCGGCGCCTATCCGCGCCTGCGCTACCTCTATACCGGCGGCGCGCCGCTGGACCCCACGCTCAAGCGCGAGGTCGAAACCCTGTTCGGCCAGGCGCTGCACCATGGCTACGGCATCACCGAATACGCCGGCTCGCTCTTCATCACGCACATGGAAGCCCCGCGCGCCGACTGCTCGGCCGGCTATATCGTCGAAGGCGTTGAGATCGAGATCACCGATGCCGAAGGCAAGCGGCTTCCCGCCGGCGAGCGCGGCCAGATCCGCGTGCGCGGCCCGGGCGTGATGCTGGGCTACTACCGCAACCCCGAGCAGACCGCCGAGGCGCTGCTGCCCGGCGGCTGGCTCAATACCGGCGACCTGGGCTACCTGGATGCCGACGGCGCGCTGTTTATCTCCGGCCGCTCCAAGGACCTGATCATCCGCTCCGGCTTCAACGTCTACCCGATCGAGGTCGAGTCGGTGATCAATGCCTTCCCCGGCGTGCGCCAGTCGGCCGTGGTCGGACGCACCACCGGCGACGGCAACGAGGAAGTGGTGGCCTTCATTGAAATGCAGGACGGCGCCGAGCTTGACCGCAAGGCGCTGGACACCTACCTGCGCGAGAGCCTGGCCCCGTACAAGCGCCCGGCCGAGGTCCGCACCGTCGACGTGATTCCGACCACGGCGAGCGGCAAGCTGCTCAAGCAGCCGCTGCGCGCCATGCTCGATTAAGCGCCCGCCGGGCCCGCCGGCCCCGGGCAATATCAGCCATACCTGGAGGAGACAATAATGAAGACATGGACGACACTGGCAGCCCTGACCGCCACGCTGCTGCTGCAGGGCGCGGCATGGGCCGCCGACGCCTACCCGTCGCGGCCGGTCAAGCTGCTGGTGGGCTACGCGCCGGGCGGCCCGGTCGACACCGCCGCGCGCATCTATGCCGAGCAGCTCGGGCGCGTGCTCAAGCAGCCGGTGGTGGTGGACAACCGCGCGGGCGCCAGCGGCGCGATTGCCGCGGACATGACCGCCAAGGCGGCGCCGGACGGCTACACGCTGTATTTCGTCGCCAGCCCGACCATGACCATGACGCCGCTGATCCAGCACTCGGTCAATTTCAATCCGGTCAAGGACTTTACCTATATCGGCCTGATCACCGATTACACCAACGTGCTGCTGGTGAACAAGGACTTCCCGGCGAAGAACGTGGGCGAGCTGGTCGACTACGCGCGCAAGCATCCTGAGGGGGTCTCGTTCGGCTCGGCCGGCATTGGGGCGTCGAACCATCTGTCCGCGGAACTGCTGGCGCAGATGAACAGCGTGAAGATGCTGCATGTGCCGTACAAGGGCAATGCGCCGGCCATGGCTGACGTGATGAGCGGCAAGGTGACGTTCATGTTCGACATTACCGGTACGGCCATCGGGCATATCAATGGCGGCAAGGTGCGCGCGCTGGCGGTCACGTCGAAGGCGCGCAACCCGGCGCTGCCGAACGTGCCGACCATGATCGAGTCTGGCCAGAAAGACTATGACCTGACTGGCTGGTATGCGCTGGTGGGGCCGCAGAAGCTGCCGGCCGATGTGGTGGACAAGCTGGTCAAGGCGCAGAAGGCGGTTGGGGAGGATGCTGCTTTCCGGCAACGGATGACGGCTGGGGGGTATGACGTCAATATCAGCACGCCGAAGGCGCTGGGGGATCGGATTCAGCGGGAGCTGGCGTTGTGGGGTGGGGTGGTGAAGGCGGCGAAGATTCAGGCGGATTGAGGGGGGGAGGGGCTTGGGGGGCTGGTGAGATGTTGTCTCAGTTTGAACCGCCTGGTTCCGACCTCCTGGGCGGGTCACTTTTTGTCCGAGCGACAAAAAGTAACCAAAAAACGCGTCGCCTATGCGGCTGGCAACCAATTTCACGGCGTTGGTAGTTCGAGCGGTGGTGCTTTCCGTTTGGGCGTGGTTGCCCGTTCGACCCTGCTAACGCCATGTGAGTTAGTGACAGCGTCTGCGTTAACCCACTATTGAACGATCCCCATGCAGGGCGTAGGCCGCCTGCTGCCGACCATATCGCGGGGACGCCTACGGCTGCTACGCCGGCTCAAAATGCGCTGACGGTGGCAGAGGGACGGCCACCTCCTGATTTGCGCCTTGGGCCCAGCATCACGACAGCGCCGTGCGAGCGCAGCGACGCACTCCGTGCCAGAGCACCCGATCTACGATACTGAGTGCGCGCAGCGCAGCCGAAGGCGTCCTACCGATGACCTGATTAGCAGGCTGCCAATAGCCTAAAGTCGGGTTCGTCCAATAGTCCGTCGACGTAGGCACCAGACAGGGAGCGTAGCTGGGTCGAACGGGCAACCACGCAAAACGGCAACCACCGCCGCCCATATGACCAACGCCGCGGAATTTATTGCCAGCCGCACAGGCGACGCGGTTTTTGGTTACTTTTTGTCGCTCGGACAAAAAGTGACCCGCCCAGGAGGGCGGAACCAGGCGGTTCAAACTGAGACAACATCTCACCAGCACCACAAATCCGCCGAAGTACCTTGTTGAATGCCATCAAGGCATTGCCTGTAAACCGTGATGCGTGCCTTCGCCAAGGCGTGGAGCTCACCGCTCTGTGGAGTCAACTGTTACGCTTGACTTAGCGTATCGATCCTTCACAATCTGCTCCTTGATTGTGAACGGCAGGGTTCTCTAGACTGGCTGGACTCCTGATCAACAGGAGTCGGGTGTGAGAACCCGGTTCACGTTACAGCGGACGCTCGCGTAAGCGGCAATTTTCGAGTCCGTTGCGCTTGTGTGTGCCTTCACTTTACGGCGGGCCGGGCGGGGCCAGCTTCGGCTGGGCCGGGTAACGTCCGGTTTTCTCACCCCCGTCGTCGGGCCCGCCACCTCAAGTGAGAATGAGCGGCGGGCCTCCACTTCTACGTTACAGAGGTCAGCAATGTACCAGTCCAACATCGAACCCGACACCTTCACCCCACCCCGACTCGATGATTCCCTTTCGCGGTTCAGCCCCGAAACCCGCCGTGCAGCGCGTGAGGACGCGCTACCTGTTCCTCGGCAACTCTTGCTATTGAATCTGTTGGATCAAGCCGATGCGGTTGCGCGAGGCACGGCCTGTGTACTGACGTTGGTTACGCACAGCGAATGCGACGCACAGGAAGAGGGGAGCGTAGCCCTGCAGCCGGCTACGTTGGATGCCTTGCGAGGGCTCTGCCGGGCCTCCCTTGGATTGCTGGCTGACAGGGTAGAAGCAGTCGCGGAGGGAATTGAGGAAGCGATGGTCGGGTAGCCAATCGCAGTCGGTCGCTGATTCACTGAGATGGCAGGCGCCGGCCATGCTCAGGGAATCAGCTGACTAGAATGCTCCGGGCACGGCGGTTGCGGCCTGGACGGTTCGGGCATGGCGCGGTAGACGACAAGTAGTTTGTTGCATTTGCCCTGTCGGCGGAAGATTCGCGCAGTGCCGACACCAGCTGCGGCACGATCCACTGCGGGCGCCAGTGCCGGAGGCCAAGTTCGGCAGCCCATGCGGCCGGTCTGTTCCTAGAATTCTTCTTCACGTCTGCACCATCGGCAGACAGTATCGAGAAGAGAGTCAAACCATGAACATGCCGGTCCCGGAGTTCCGCCATACCCCCGCCACGCCCAATGCAAACGCCCCGCGAGTCCTGCGAGGCGCAGAGATGATCGTCGAAGCACTGCTCGCGGAGGGCGTGCGTACAGTATGGGGCTATCCGGGTGGGGCAGTGCTGCCGATCTACGACGCCATCGCCGGCCAGTCCGCACTGCAGCACCTGCTGGTGCGCCACGAGCAGGCAGCCGTGCACGCCGCCGACGGCTATGCCCGCGCCACCGGTGAGGTGGGCGTGGCACTGGTAACGTCCGGCCCGGGTGTGACCAACGCGGTCACTGGCATCGCCACCGCGTATTTCGATTCGATCCCATTGGTGGTGCTGTCGGGGAACGTGCCGACGTCAATGATCGGCGAAGACGCCTTCCAGGAATGTGACGCGGTCGGCATCACCCGGCCCATCGTCAAGCACAACTTCCTCGTGGCCGATGTCGGCAGCCTGGCAGTCACCTTGAAGAAGGCCTTCCATCTCGCCCGCACGGGGCGTCCGGGGCCGGTGCTGGTCGATATCCCGAAGGACGTCGCGCTCGCCAGCGCGCCATTCCACTACCCGGACAAGGTCGAAATCCGCTCCTACCGGCCAGCGGTGGAAGGCCATGATGGCCAGATCCGGCATGCTGCCCAGTTGCTGCGCGAAGCACGGCGGCCCTACCTGTACGTGGGCGGCGGGGCGGTGACGGCAGGCGCCACCGCGGCGCTGCGGGAACTGGCAGCGCTCGCCGATGTGCCTGTCACCACCACGCTCATGGCACTCGGCGCTTTCCCCGCCGCCGATCCGCGCTACCTCGGCATGCCGGGCATGCACGGCACCTATGAGGCCAACCGGGCCATGCAGGAATGCGACGTGCTGCTCGCCGTCGGCGCGCGCTTCGACGACCGGGTGATCGGTGATGTCGCCGACTTCTGCGCGACGCCGCGGCAGATCATTCATATCGACATCGACCCCGCGAGCATCGGCAAGCGCGTGCGCCCGACCGTGCCGATCGTCGGCGATGCGCGCCGGGTGCTGGACAAGCTGGTCGCCATGCTGCGCGAAGCGCGAACGCCGCTGGCCGACCGTGCCGACTGGTGGCAGCGCATCGACGGCTGGCGGGCACGCCAGTGCCTGGCCTATGCGCGCGACGGCCTGCGCATCAAGCCGCAGTACGTGATCGAGACCCTGAGCCGGCTGGCGGGCGCCGACGCCATCATCTGCTCCGACGTCGGCCAGCATCAGATGTGGGCCGCCCAGCACTACCGCTTCACGCAGCCGCGCCGCTGGATCAATTCGGGCGGGCTGGGCACGATGGGCGTGGGCCTGCCCTATGCGATGGGTGTCAAGCACGCTTTCCCTGAGCGCGACGTCATCACCATCACCGGTGACGGCTCGATCCAGATGTGCATCCAGGAGTTGTCTACGTGCAAACAGTACGATCTGCCGGTCAAGATCGTCTCGCTGAACAATGGCTACCTGGGCATGGTGCGACAGCTGCAGCACGTCGAATATGAGCGGCGCTACTCGCAGTCATACATGGAAGCGCTGCCCGACTTCCCGGCGCTGGCACGGGCTTATGGCCACGTCGGCCTGTCAGTGACGACCGAGGCCGAGGTGGAGCCGGCCCTGCGCGAGGCGTTGGCGCGGAAGACGCGCACCGTCTTCGTCGACATCCACGTCGACGGCAGCGAGAACGTCTGGCCGATGATCCCCGGCGGGCGCGGCATTGGTGAGATGCTGCTGGGCGAAAGCGCATTGGCCGAAGCCTCGCGTTGAGAGGGGAGGCGGCTCGGGCACAGCCCAGAGCCGACCTCTTCCCCGCGCAGGCGGGGACTCAGTGAACGTTCCTGCCGATCCAGTCGACAATCGAATTTGCACCGTATTCGACCAGTTCAGTCTGCCCGACCAGATAATGGTTGCCACGCGCCAGGTTCACCGTCGAGATACGTCCCTCGGCTGAAGCCTGCCATGCATCTCGCGTGCTCGGGAAAGTGGAGGCATCGGCGGTGTGCACGAGCAGCAGCACCGGCACGCTGGTCTGCTTGAGGTTGGCCGGGCCCAGGGCACGGGATTTCGATGAGAACTGTGACATGAACGCCCGCAGACTCGTCACCCTGCCGAATGCGTTGGCAGCAAAGTTCACGGTGCGTGGATCGCCCCACACGCTGCCCCATTTGCGATCGTTGCTATCCAGGCCCAGGTCGATCATGCGCGGATCGGAATGGGTTCGGTGAATGACGAAGATGCGATCTGCCGGCCCGTTCGGTCGCCTCGTGAGTGCCGCGATCTCGTCCTCTACCCAGCTTTCGATCCGCGCGCGGCGCGCAAGCTGTGCTGCGCGGAACGTGGCGATGAACTGCGGTGTAAAGGGCGGCTGGATCGGACCGTCGTAGATGTCCAGTTCCAGGTTGGTTGCAAACAGGTCGTTCTCGTTCGTTACCGCGGGGTCGACCCATTCGGCGAAAATTTCTGCGCGCCCCGGGTGCGCGGCGCTAAGGACAATGCCGTCAGCCGGAGGCAGGTCATTCCTGGTGACCCCGGTCGGGCCACCTTCGATGAACTCATGCACGGTCAGGTTTTCCGATTCCGCTTGATAGAACGCTGCGAGAGCGCCGCCACCGGAACTGCCGATCAGGATAACCTTCTGGTAGCCCCGATCGCGCAAATACCGAATACCGGCACCGAGGTCAAGGATGACGCGCTCCATCTGCAACAGGGCATCGTTGCCCGCGTAGCGGGAGTTGAGTGCCAGGCATGGCACATTCATCGCGGCCAGCGGCCCAACGAAATAGTGCCCCATGTAGTTGGACGTCGGGTGCATGATCAGGGCCGCGGTCTTGGGATTTCCGGTGGCTGGGCGCCCCAGTACGCCGTAGATTCTGGGCCGCAGGTTCTGGAGGCCAGACTGGCTTTCCATCACGACTCCAGGTCGCACATCGATCGCGACGTGTTCAAAAAGGACGTTCATGCTCTGCTTCCTTGATTAAATGCTTGGCTTGGGCACGTCAGGAACTGCGAGATCTCCCGAACGATGGATGCCGATGTCGGGCGCGCGGCGTGTCTGGCTCCACTCATCAAGCAGCGCCTTCGATCTGCTGCGTAGTTGCTCGGACATCTCCTCACTCAGTGAATCGCAGGTGATTTCAACGCGATGTCCGCTCGGATCGCGGAAATAGATCGATTTGAAAATACCGTGATCGGTAATCCCGATCACGGCGATGCCTGCGCTCTCCAGCGCTTCCTTGAAGCTGCTGACTTCTTCGACGCTGGGTACCTGCAACGCAATGTGCTGGACCCAGTCCGGAGTATTCGGATCGAACCCCATCTCCGCAGCCTCGGACAGCTCGAAGAAGGCCAGATAGGATCCGGGGCTGACGCGCAGGAACACATGTATGTGCGGGTCGAACCTGCCGGTCGACGGAACGTAGTTTTCCGCAACGGCGAAGGCGAAGTCGAGGCCGAGTAGTTGCGTATAGAAGTCGACCGTCTTGCTGGCATCGGCACAGCGATAGGCCACGTGTGAAAAGCGCTGAATAGGCATGGGGTCTCCTGAAAATGGCGGCGCTCGGAACCTCTCGACGGTGCCCGCCGCGCGTTCGCGCGCTTATAGGTTGGTTGGGGGGCTGATCTCAGAACAGCGGGCACCTCGCCGGTGCCAGGAAGCCCGCGCCGACGATCGGCAGGCTTCCCGGCCGGCAGGCTGCGCCGCCGTGCGGTCAGAACTTGTGGCGCAGTCCGACGCCAAAGGTGTTGCCGGTGGCGGCGGTAGTCAGTTTGTCGTAGAGATAGTTGGCATAGACGTCGGTGCGCTTGGAGAAGTTGTAGGTATAGCCAATGCCCGCGGTGGCACGGTTGAAGTCATCCAGGGTTCTGCGATCGTTCTTCGTCCACACGTAGCTGGCGTTGATCTGGCCGGGTCCGAGCGGGGCCGAGATCCCGGCCTGATAGGTATATGTGCGCAGCTCGGACCGGCCGTTCTTGGTCATGTTGAAGGTGCCGAACAGCTTGAGCACCTTGAAATCGTAGGAAGCTCCGGCGAACAGTAGTTTCTGGCTGGGTTCGAGCGCCGTGATGGCTGGTCCCACTTTGGTGTGATTGCCGCCAACGGCCACATCGAGTGCGCCGCGCTGGTATCGGATGAATCCGCCCAGATTGTTGGTGCCATTGTTGTTGGCCGCCTCGCCCAGCCCGTACATGACCTGGACGCTGAAGCCGGCCATGGTTGGCGAGATGTAGCGCGCCGAGTTGCTCCAGCCGGTATCTCCATGAATCAGCCGCCCGAAAGAGGGGATCCAGTTCTGGACATTGAGCGGTGAGAAGCGCGTTGAGCCGGCGAAGGGATTGAATTGCCCCGTCAGATAGAGCATGGGCGTGGAATTTCTGCCGAGCCTGAGTTCACCGAACTTGTTTGAAGAAAGGCCGACATAGGCATTGCGTGCAAAGAGGGAGTCGGTCGGGTTTCGACCGGCCTCGCCTGTGTCGGAGCGGAAGAAGCTCTCAATGGCAAACACGGTGCTCAGGCCGCCGCCAAGATCCTCTTCTCCGCCCATGCCCCAGAAGGGGGTGGTCCCGCCGCCGTTATCGAGCTGCCATGTGCTTGCTGCCGCGCCGCTAGGCTTGACGCTGCCGACATAGTTATCGATCAGTCCGTAGAGCCGGACGCCGCCATTGGCATGTGCTGTGGCGGAGGCACCCAGGCAGGCTAGCAATGCAATGGTCAACTGGCTCTTGATGCAACGACTTGCTTTCAACATCTTCTCCTCTCTCTCTCTCTCTTGTTATAAATGCGAAGCGCACACAGACCCCGAAGCGCCGAGTTCGCTTCGGGCAACGGGTTCCATGCATCGTGGGGAATCAGGTGGCCGTTTGCGGACCCGGGTATCGCTCGTTAGTGCCTGTTTCTCGCTGCTACTGCGTACCACCGTGAAAAGACTCGTCACGAACTACCGGGTTGCGCAGGATCCCCAGTCCGTCGATCTCCACCTCGACCTGGTCGCCCGGCCGCATGTGTACAAGGCCGGGCACCTTGAACAGGCCGTATTGACGGGACATATCCCGGCCTTCGACGTCGTCCGGCTGCGGTTTGAGTGCGCCGGGCGTACCCATCGCAATCAGGTCGCCAGGCCGCAGGTTGTAGCCCTGGCTCAGGTAGCTGATCACCCTGGCGACGTCAATCAGCATGTCGTCGAGCGGCGCGCGTTGGCGCACGACACCATTGATCCGGGTCAGCACCGTGTGTTTTGCCGGATCGCCGAACTCGTCGCTGGTCATCAGCCACGGCCCGTACGATCCCGATGCTCCGAAGTTCTTGCCGAGGCCGAACTGACGGTTGTGCACCTGATACTCGCGGACAGAGCCTTCGTTGAGGCAGGTGTATCCCGCCACGTGCTCCATCGCGCGTTGCACGGGGATGTAGCGTCCGGGCTTGCCGATGATCACGGCCAGCTCACCCTCGTAGTCGAACGCACGCGCGATGGATTCGGGCGGGGCGACGAGCGCTTCGCCCGAGCCGACGTAGGACGCTGGCATCCGCAGGAAGAGATGAGGGTAGTCGGCGTTGGTCTGAAGACCCGTCTCCGCAACATGGCTCTTGAAGTTCAGGGCAAGCGCCCACATGGCATTCGGGCGGTCGAGGAACGGTTTGAGCCTGACCGACGCCAGCGCGCGATCTCCCTGTGCGCCTTGCGCCGCCTCGCGCAGGCGCGCAAGTCCGTGCTCCAGTTCCAGGATCGCGATAAGGCTTGCGGGCAGTTCCGGTGCGACATCGGCAACGGCGACGAAATGCGTCGGGCTGGTGACGACACCAAGCGCGGTGGCGCTGCCTTCCGCATAAGCAATGATCTTCATGTTCGGGTCCGGTTCTTCAGGGTTGAAATCGAAATGAGATAGGCGGATTCACTCTTGTCTCCTCGCTGTTCCTGCACACCTCGTATGGGGTCCCAGCCTAAGCGGCCATCGGCCGATCGACATGACCGGATAGCCCGCAGGTTTTCCCTCCAGTCCGAAAATTTCCTGAACAAGGGGTAAACGCGGCCAGGCGCGCCCTAGACTGCCGTGGCCTCTCATGGCCTGAATTGCGAGATGGCGGGTGCGCCCCTGTGCCGACCAAGAACGAGTCCCTTCCCAGGGGACAGACCCGCTATGCAATTCATTCACTTGCAGAAACATCACATCCGGGAGATGGATCGATGAAGAAGATTCGGCGCGTGGTGACAGGTTTGCTGAACGGAAAGGCGGTGATCGCCTCCGACGTGGAAGTGCCCGAGCTCTTGCTGGCGCTTGCGGGCGGCGTCACTACGGTGCCCCTGTGCGGGGCGGAAACGCCACCTGCAGTCCCCAACGCAGGGGAGTTGGCCCAGGCGCCGAAGTTCTCTCCCCCGCCGGGCGGATATCACTTCTCGGTCTTCAGCGTGCCTCCGATGAGCGAAGTCTTGGCTGCCGAGCCCCCGGCCGACATCGGGAAAGCCAGGGAGGAGATGGAGCGGGAGGTTCCAGGCCTGCTGGAACTGATGGATCCGGACGTGCCAGGCATGCATGCGACCACGTCGATCGATTTCATCGTCGTCCTCAGTGGAGCAATCACGCTCGAGCTCGACAGTGGTGTCGCGACGGTGTTGCACGCGGGAGATACCGTGATTCAGAACGGGGTACGCCACCGTTGGTTGAACCACGGGACGGAGCGGGCCTGGATCGCTGCCGTGGTGCTCGGTACAGAACGCTCGGCCCAGGAAAACCAGCGCCTGGGATAGACGGGGTTCGAGTAACGGTCAACTTGATGCAGCAGGACGCTGAAGCCGGCAGGCGTCAAATTCAGACGATCTGAAAAGCGAAGCGACGCACCGGTTAATGGCTGGCGCGCTCCCGCGATTAATGTACTCATCGACCGCCGACATCGGCAGGATTCGGGAAACCAGAACTGGGGGTAGGCAAATGACTGCAGGGAAGAGCATCACCGGCCGGGCGAATGATTTCGATGACGCCGTTGGCTCGGCTCACGATGAACATCGCCGGTTCGCAGGCGATGGCAGAGCTGATTGCAGCCGGCGTGGCTTGCTCAAGCTGGCTGGTATCGGTGGGGCCTCGATGATCCTGGGCGCCACGGCTCATGCGGCTCCGGCCAGCGAAGGGGGGCGCGACGGGACGCGCGTTTTTGACCCGAACCGGCATGGCAAGGTTCACACGCTGCCCTCGACGCCGGAGACGGTGCGCTTTGGCGAGATGGATCCCGCGGCGCAGCCGGTGCTGGAGATCGAATCGGGCGACGTGGTTCATTACCCAAACACGTGGACGCATTGGGGCAACGAAGCCAAATTCGGCATGCCCCTGGCCGAGCGCAACGCGATTCGCAAGCGGTATCCCCAGGGCCCTCAATCGATGATCGGGCCAGTGAGTATCAAAGGTGCCGTGCCGGGGGATGTGGTGGAGTGCAGGATGATCCGTTTGCGTCCGATCGACTGGGGCTGGAACTCGGCTGTCAAGGGCATGGGCGCGTTGCCCGGAGATTTCCAGGAGGGGTACTTGCACTATTTCCGCTTCGACGCTGAGCGGCGATTTGCTGAATTCTCTCCCGGCGTACGCATACCGCTGGCGCCGACTCAAGGCACGATCGCGGCTCAGCCGGCGGGCGACAAGCCGACGAGTGCGTTGTTGCTCGGGGCATATGGGGGCAGCATTTCGCTTCCGGCTCTGGTCGAGGGCACGTCGCTGTTTGTGTCGGTGCAGGTGCCCGGCGCAAAAATGTGGACCGGGGACTCGAATGCAGCGCAGGGAGACGGTGTCGTCAACCAGACTGGCATTGAGTCTGCGATGGAAGACCTGCGGATTCAATATGTGCTGCACAAGCGAGTGGCGCTGAGCGCGCCGGTGGCTGAAACGCCGACGCATTGGATCGCGCTCGGATCAGGCGCCACCCTTGAGGAAGCGCTGACAGCAGCCCTGCGCCAGACGATCGGGTGGATCAGCGCGGCAACCGGCCTTTCCAGGCACGATGTTTATGCGCTTTGCAGTATCGACGGTAGTTTCCGGGTGACTCAATACGCAAACCAGACCGAGGGCAACTATCGCTTCCAGTCACCTAAGGTCATTCAAGCCATGTTGCCCAAGCGCATATTCAGCGCGGAGCGGCAGGCGCAGATTTCGCGCTCTCTCCGTCCTGAGGGCTTGTGATCATGGTCTCCCTTCGACAAGACATGGAGGCTGCGCAAGCCGATGTCGTGCCTTTTGAGCCGGACGGCATGCAGCGCCTGCAATGGCACGTCTACATTCTGTGCGGGCTGGTGGCCTTTCTGGATGGTTTCGACACTCAGGCCATCGGGCCCGCCGCCGATGCGATTGCGGCTTCGATCGGTATTGATATCAAGGATTTTGGTCCGGTCTTCAGCGCGTCGCAGATCGGGTTCCTGATCGGCGCCATGATTTTCAGCGCATTGGGAGACCGCTTTGGCCGGAAGCGGTTGCTGGTTGCGGGGACGTTGATTATTGCCTTCAGCTCGCTGGGGACCGCACTTGCGGGTTCGTACCATGAACTGGTGGCGATTCGCATCCTGGCCGGGCTCGGCCTTGGCGGGGTGACGCCGCTCTTTATCAGCCTGGCATCGGAATTCACTCCACCTGCGCTACGCGCCCGCGTGGTCACGATGCTATGGGCAGCTGTCCCGATTGGCGGAATGATGGGGTCGTTTACGAGTTCCGTCACGCTTTCCCAGTTTGGGTGGCAGGCGATCTTTTTCCTCGGCGGTGGGGCGCCGCTTTTGCTCGTGCCGGCCCTGGTTTTCCTGCTGCCGGAGTCTCGGGAGATTCGACGCGGTTCAAGCGACCATGGCGCCCCCCGATTGCGCGTTTCGCCGATCGGGGCGCTGTTCGGCGAAGGGCGCGGTGTCGCCACGCTGTGGTTGTGGCTCGCGTCCTGGATGATCTGGATGTTGCTCGTCGTCGTCGGTGTCTGGACCCCGTCATTGCTGCAACGGGCCGGCTGGACCATACCCATGGCCGCGATGATGCTTGGATTGCTCAATGCGGGCGGTGTCGCGGGAACATTCCTGATTGGCGCCGGACTCAGGTACGTTCCTCCGCAACGGGCGCTGATGCTGGCGCTGATCGCCGCGGCCGCATCGCTGGTGATACTGGGCACCTTCGCGCACAGTTTTGCCGTGGTTGCAGTCGCGGCAAGCCTTGCGGGTTTCTTTTCCTCCGCGGCGGGCGGTTGTTTGCTGGCGCTGTCGGCAAGCCTCTATCCGGAACGCGTCCGTGCCACGGGTGTGGGCTGGTCCCTGGGTTTCGGGAAGACGGGAGCGGTGCTTGGTCCGGTTTGCGTCGGGCTGCTGCTTGGATTCCAGTGGTCCACGGCCAGCATCTATTCGGCTATCGCCCTGCCAGGCTTACTGGCCGCCGTTCTGGTCTTCCTCCTGAGCCGAACCTCAACCTTCCGCACTGCAATCAAGCAGTGAGAAGAATTTGTCACCTCGAAACAATGGAAATGCCAATGTCTACGGAAAGTTTGAACGCCAATAGCCTCGCCCTGATCAGCTACAAGCAAGCCAGGCAGGCGCTTGATGCGGCAGTGCGGCTCGCGGAAGAACATGGCACCGCGCTGAGCTTTGTGATTGTCGACAGCGCCGGGCATCTTGTTGCTGCCGCGCGGATGGATGGTGCCCCCTTTATCACCATGGAAGTCGCGCGCGGAAAGGCTTTCGCTTGCGTGGCAACCGGCGGGCAGTCGGGCAGGGCGCTGCGCCAGCGTTATGTCGACCATCCCATGGTGTGGGGCAATATCTCGTCGTTGGGCTATGGGGCACCGTTGCTTCCTGCCATCGGTTCACTGCCGGTCTGGATGGATGGGAAGCTGATCGGGGCCATGGGGACCAGCGGTGGCGCAGCCGAGATCGAAGAAGAGATGCTGACCAAAGCCATCGCATCGATTGGTGGATCCGTTGTCGCAGCGACAGCGATCTGAGGTCGAACTCCAGCCGATAAGGAAGCATTCATGCTGACAATCTGGGGGCACCTGGGCTCACCCAACGTGCAGAAGGTCATCTGGGCCTGCGAGGAGCTCGGGGCCCGCTATGTCCTGAAGGAGGTCGGGGGACCGTTCGGAGGAACGGACTCTCCCGATTACCTGGCCAGGAATCCGAATGGCCGCGTGCCAACGATAGAGGACGATGGCTTTGCCTTGTGGGAATCCCACGCGATCCTTCGATATCTGGCCGCCAGGGACCCTGACAAGCGACTGACCTCCGACGATTTGCGGGTTCGCGCGTCCATCGATCAATGGATGGACTGGCAATGCGCGCATCTGTGGCCTGCGATTCGCTCCCTTGTCGTACTTGTCATCAAGCCGAGAAGCACGATGCCCTCCCCGGAGGAGATCGAAGCTGCACGGTCGGGAATCATTCCGCTGCTCCGCTTGCTGGATAGCGCGCTTGGGCAGCGCGGCTATACCGCCGGCGATACTTTCACCATAGCCGACATCGCCATGGCCATTAGCTACAACATCTGGAAGATCATGGAGCCGAACTGCGCTGACTTTCCTGCCTTGGAAGCGTGGTACGCGCGGATCAACACGCGGGCCGCCTTCAAGCCGATGAGCGGAAAGAGACGCGTTTAGCTACGGGCAGCGGCGGCACTTCTTCTTTGTGCCCGCCGTCGCCTCTTCCCGCCCATCTCCACTGTCTTGCTTGCCCTTACTGCCGTTCCAGGAAAGCAAGGTTGGTCGCGCGTCGGCGGAACTCGCTCGGTGACAACGCCATGTGCCTGGTGAAGAAGCGCGTAAAGTTGCTATGGGTACCAAAGCCGAGTTCGTCGGCCAGGTCGATCAGCGGCCTGTCCGTGGTGGCAAGCCAGCGCGTTGCAAAGCCCAGACGCAGGCTGTCGATGTAGTGCCGAGGCGAGACACCGACGCAACGGCTGAACTGCGCAAAGAAATGTGAACGGGAAATACCTGCGGATCGGGTAATTTCGCTGACCTTCGGATTCTCCGTCGCATGTTCGTGGATATAGGCTATCGCCTTCCTGATCCGGTGATCGGTCGGACGCGTGTTCCTTAGCGTCCTGCCATCCGCATCGAGCTTCCCATACTGCCGCACGACAGTACCCACGAGCGCCTTCAGGCGCTCCTCGCATAGCCCTGGCGACTCCAGCGACCGCGTTGAGATCGCGGCCACAAGCAGGTTCACTTTTGCCCGCAGCTCATCGACAAGCGGTGCTTGTGGATTGGGGAACAGATGGTCCAGATGCGGCGCAGCGTCCTTGAACTCGTTCGCCAACCAGGATGGGTTCAGGAAGAGCGACAGAATCGTGGTCGGGCCGCGATCGCTGGGATGCTTCGCGTGCACCACCCATGGATTGAGCAAGACCACGGAGCTATCGTTCACCTCCAGCGCGGTGGATTCCAACTGTAACGTCGTATCCGCGCCGCTGAGCTTGAAGATGACGTTGAATTCACGATGTGCGTGCTCGACGATCGCTTGTTCAGTCGTGTTGATCGTCGCACGCCCGAAATCGCCGTGCAGAATCTGCGCCGGGTGCCTCTCAGCCATCCCTACTCCTTTTGGTCCAGTCAATCACACAGGCCAGTTGATTCAATTTCCCTTGCTTACGATCACCGAATCGACACCCGCATCAGCCCAAGGGATCAGTAGGCTTGCGGCTCCGTTGCCCGGATCGCCTCCGGGCTGATTAGCACGGCATCCGCGTCGCAGTACACCCATTGACCCGGCGTGAACGTGACGCCGCCGAAGGCCAGCGGGACGTCATCCTCGGCGCCGGGCTGCTCGGCCGCATTGCGCAAGGCGGTCGTGCCCAGCGCCTTGACGCCGATGTCGATCGCATTGACGGTCTTGCTGTCGCGAATCACGCCATGAATGACCAGTCCGGCCCAGCCATTGCTTGCCGCCAGTCCGGCCAGCCGGTCGCCAAAGACGCCGATGCGCAGGGAGCCGCCCACATCCACCACCAGGACACGGCCGGCGCCGGGCGCCGAAAGCCGGCGCAAGACGGGCCGGTGATCCTCTTGCACTCGCAAGGTCGCACAGGGGCCGGAAAAATGCTGGCGCAAGCCGAAGCTGCGGAACTGCAGCTGGCAGACAGAGGTTGTGCCGGGGTGTTCGTCGGAAAGATCGCTGGTGGAAAACATGATGAGAGAAGAGTGTGAAGTCAAAGGAATGCGCGCGGCCGCATGACGTACAGTGCCGTCCCTCTTGGCCGCGCCTGCTTAGTTGAGCGTGATGCCGGCCTTTTTCACCACCTCGCCGTATCGGGTGTAGTCCAGGCGGATCTGCTTGCCGAATTCATCCGGGGTGTTGCCGACCGGGGTGATGCCGAGCTCGAGCATCCTGGCCCTGGTTTCCGGCTGCTCAAGCACCTTCCTGATCTCCCGCTGCAAGCGCGTGACCACTGCGGCTGGGGTGCCGGCCGGCGCGAGGATGCCGACCCAGGAATCGACGCTGAAGTTGCTGACCCCGGATTCCATCAGTGTCGGCACTTCGGGAAGCGAGGCGATACGGCGGCCACCGGTGACGGCGATAGCGCGGACCTGGCCGCTCTTCACATACTGGGACACGCTGGCGACGGCGGTGCACAGGACGGGGAGGGAGCCGCCAAGCACATCCGTCAGCGCCTGTGAGCCGCCCTTGTACGCAATGTGCTGCAGGTTGATGCCGGCCTGCTCCTTGAGGAGTTCGCCGGCAAGATGGCAAGTGGTTCCGGTGCCGGAGCTGCCGTATGACAAGCCGGCGCTCTTCCTGGTGGCGGCGTAGGCGACCAGGTCCTTGAAGTCCCTGGCCGGCACCGAAGGGCTCGTCACGAAGATCAGGGTGGCGTCACCGACCTTGGTGATGGGTGCAAAGTCGGTCAGCACATTGAAGCGCGGTTTCGTGATGTGCGTGCCGGTCACGAGCGCGCCGTCGAAGCCGAGCAACAGGGTGTAGCCGTCGGCGTTCGACCTGGCCACCGCTTCCGCGCCGATATTGCCGGACGCACCGGGCCGGTTGTCGACGATCACGGACTGGCCCAGGGATTGCCCCAATTGGTCCGCTACCAGCCGCGCGGTGGCGTCGGTGACGCCACCCGGCACGAACGGAACCACCAGCCGTATGGGGCGGGTGGGGTATGCATCGGCGGCGGCCTGGGCGGGCACGCCGGCGAGAATCGCGGCGCTGATTCCTAACAGGCCGAGGCAACTCTTCGGGTAGCGCATTGTGTCTCCTGCCGCTTTGTCATCGGATGTGTTTTCAAACACTTATTTCGGCCATTCTACGGATGGGGGCGAAGCATGATGTGTCGTTCCGGGGCCGAATGCACCGGGTGCACCGGCGAAAATTCCGCGGTGCCGGGCTCGGGCGGCACGATGTGCTGCACTGTGGTGCATGTGAGGGGGCAGGCGATTGCCGCTGCAGTCCCTACCTTTGTGCGATGGGCTCCGGCAATGGCAGCGCGGTCTGGTACTTCACCTGCTTGAGCGCGAAACTCGACCGGATGCTGGCCACGCCATCGAGCCGCGTCAGCTTGTCGACGATGAAGTGCTCCAGTGCCTGCACCTCGGAAACCATCACCCGGATCAGGTAATCGGAATCGCCGCTCATCAGATAGCACTCCATGACCTGTGGCAGTGCCGAGACCTCGCGCTCGAACGATTCCAGACCGGCGCGGGTCTGCTTTTCCAGCGTGATCTGGATGAACACGTTGACGTTGAGGCCAAGCTTGCGGGGATCCAGCAGCGTGACGTGCCTGCTGATCAGTCCCGACTGCTTCAGCAGGCGCACACGGGCAAGGCACGGCGACGGCGAGAGATTGACGCGCGCGGCCAGTTCCACATTGGTGAGGCTGGCGTCGCGCTGCAGCTCGGCCAGGATCCTGAGGTCGATTTTGTCGAGATCGATCATGGGCCGTCGCCGCTCCCGGACCTGTGATGGTCGACCACCGCATGCGAGGCGAGAAGCTGCTCGATGCGGGCCTCGGCAATGCCAGCCTCGCGCAGGATTTCGATTGAGTGCTCACCGAACGCCGGCGGGGCGCGGAAGCCGCTGGCGTTGTCCCCGTCGTAGCGGATGGCGCGGTTGGCGGCGCGGACCGGTCCGTAGTCGGGATGGTCGAGCTGATAGAAGATGTCGAGATGGCGTACCTGGGCATCGCTTTCCAGCTCGTCGAGCCGCAGTTCCGGCGCCGCCGGTACGTCGTGTTGTTCCAGGCGTGCCATCCAGGTGTCGCGGTCGGCGCTGGCAAAGACTGCGCTCAGCTCGGCGGCGATGGCGTCATAGCCGTGTACGCGGCTTTGGCGGTCGGGATACGCCTGCGCCAGATCCGGCCGCTCGATGGCGGCGAGCAGCTTCTGCCAGAACTTGTCCGGCGATGACAAGTGCAGCCCGATGCGGCGTCCGCATTTGCACGTGACCAGGTAGGACTGCGACTTCGAGGCGCGGCTGAAGAATTCCGGCGCGCTGCCATAGGCCGACAACTGTCCGAGCGGTTCCGTGGCAAGCGCGATCATCGCCTCCAGCATCGAGACCTCGACCTTCCTGCCGCGTCCGGTGCTGGCGCGCTCGACCAGCGCGCCAAGGATACCGATGCAGGCATAGATGCCGGAGATGGTGTCCGATACCGGCGGGCCGGGCACGCGTGAATCGGTGCCGCGATGGAACATCGACATCCAGCCGGACAGCGCCTGGCCGACGTTGTCGAAGGCGGGGCGGTGCGCGTAGGGCCCGTCGGCGCCGAAGCCCGTGATCGAGCAATGCACGAGCCGGGGATTGAGCCGGTGCAGGTGTCCGGCGTCCAGGCCCAGCTTGCTTTCGCTGCCGGGGCGCATGTTCAGCAGCAGCACATCCGCGTCCAGCAGCAGCTCCTGCAGCACCTGCCGGCCCTCAGGCGTGGTGAAGTCGAGCACCAGCGAACGCTTGTTGCGGTTGTGCGACTGGAAATGGCCGGCGTACATGCCGCCATCGAAGGTGCGGAACGGGTCGACCACCTTGGGCGACTCGATCTTGATCACCTCGGCCCCGAGCTCGCCCAGCAACTGGGCGGCAAGCGGCGCGGTGATGAAGCGGCCGATCTCGATGACGCGGATTCTCTGCAGGACTTTCATTGCGACTCCTTCGGAACGAGGTGCGACGAAGTCTCTTCCTCGGTGCGCACCCACAACGCATTGGCGATCGGGTGTTCGATTTCCTCGGCCAGATGGCCGAGCAGGCCGACGGCGCGGCTCACCACGGCCAGGCCGCGACACAGCTTCCAGGACAGGCCAAGCTCGGAAGCGATGGCGCCAATCGCCCCGGTGGCGTTCACCGGCAATTTGCCTGGCTTGCCGAAGGCGCGCTCGGCTTCAGCCGAGATCGCCTTCATCAGGGCGACGTAGGGCCCGGCCAGACCGTTTTCCTCGGCGATGGCAAAGAGCGCGACGGCGCGCGGGTCGACCGGCTTGTGTACGGGGTGGCCGATGCCTGGCACCGGCAGGCGTTGCTGCCGATGCTCCTGCACGATGCGCGCGGCCGTCTCCGCCACGTCATAGCTGCTCGCCGAGCCGACGGGACGGACCTGCTGCAGCAGCCGGGCCGCACCTTCGGCGGTGCCGGCGAAGGTCGTGCCCATGCCGCACAGGCCGGCAGCAATGGCGGCCTGCATCGATTCCGGCGCTCCAAGATAGGTCAGGCGGGCCACCATGGCGGAGGGCGTCATGCCGTGCTCGACCAGCACCGCGAGAATGGCGTTGAACACGGTCGACTCGGCCGCGCTCGGCCTTCTGCCGGTGACTTCGAGAAAGGCAAAGTCACCGAGTGCGATCTTGCCCAGTACGTCCTGGCACAGATCCAGGCCGCGCACCGTGATGCGATCGGCCGTGCTCCAGCCCATGTCCGATTGCAGCTTCTGTTCTTCCATCAACTTCTCCGTATTGAATTCTCAGGACACTAGGACTTCGGCGCATCGGCCGACACGATGGCGCGCGGCAACAGCAGGATCAGCAGGCAGCACAGCAGCAGGCATGCACCGAGCACATAGGTGCCGCTGTTCATGTTGCCGGTCACGTTCTTGGCGACATTGGTGATCATGGCGCCGGTGATGCCGGCCAGGCTGCCGACCGAATTGATCATGGCCAGCCCCGCCGCGGCAGCGGCGCCGGTGAGGGCGCGCCCCGCGAAGATCCAGAACAGCGGCGTCACGCCGAGGATCCCTGCCGCGGCGACTGAGATCAGCAGCAGGGACGGGCCCAGCTGTTCGGCGCAGGCCGCGCTCAGGATCAGGCCGATGCCGGCGCAGGCCGCCGGAATCGCGGCGTGCAGGCGGCGTTCGCCGGTTCGATTCGAGTGCATCGCATTGGCCACCAGGACCACGCCCGCGACCACGTAGGGCAGCGCTGAAAGCAGGCCGACGTGATAGACGTTCTTGAGCCCGGTGGCCTGGATGATGGAAGGCAGCCAGAACGACAGGCCGTAGAAGCCCGTGTTCATGGTCAGCAGGATCGCGCACAGCAGCCAGATCACGGGGCTTTTCAGGGCGGCGCCGAAATTGTGGGTCTTGTGCGCGTTTTCCGTGGCGAGGTTGCGCTTGATCAGCGCCTTCTCGTCGGCGTTGAGCCAGCGCGCCTTGTCGACCGAGTCCGTCAGGCAAGCCAGCACCACGATGCCCAGGATCACTGCGGGCAGGCCCTCGACCAGCAGCATCCATTGCCAGCCGCGGTGCCCGAGCGTGTCATGCATGTTCTGCAAGATCCAACCCGATACCGGTCCGCCGATGCAAAGGCTCAGCGGCAGCGCGAACATGAAGCCGGCCAGCACGCGATTCTGCTTGTGCGAGGGAAACCACTGGTTCAGGTAGAGCACCACGCCGGGGAAGAAGCCGGCTTCGCAAACGCCCAGCAGGAAGCGCAGCACATAGAACATGGTTGCCGAGCTGGTGTGGAACACCGCGGCCAGCGGCTCGATATACATCATCGAAACCGAGACGCAACCCCAGCTGATCATGATCCGCGAAATCCAGCGCCGCGCGCCGACCCGGTGCAGGATCAGGTTGCTCGGCATTTCAAAGAGCACATAGCCCCAGAAAAGCATGCTTGCCGCGAGCGCATAGACGTTGTTGCTCAGGTCCAGGTCGCCGAGCATCTGCAGCTTGGCGAAGCCGATATTGACGCGGTCGAGGTACGAGATCACGTAGCAGACAAAGAACAGCGGCACTGTCCGCCAGAACACCTTGTCATAAGTGCGCTTCTCAAGATCGGGCAAGGTGGCGTCGATCGGCGTTTGCTGAATGCTCACGGCCATTGCAGTCTCCATTCGTTATGGGTCGGGGGATGCGTGTGCATCGGCGCCCTGTCGCTTATCGGATGCGCTTTTACGGCGCATGCCAGTTCCACATTCAGCCGTCGTCTTTTTGTTCGACTATTTTGTAGGACAATAGTGTAGCTATCGAGGCGATGCCAATGAGGGTTAGTCCTGATCGGGCTTGGGAAGCTCTGGGATTGGCGGCTATTTGGCCTCAGAAAGGCAACATATGGGAATGCCGCTGAAGACACTATTGCAGTTTGCTCATCACTTTTGTGAAGAGTGCCCTATCAATATGTAGGACAATAATGTACGAATTGGTGCGGTAAAATCAGCGTAATCGCGAGGAGAGCACCTGAAATGACCAATCCATCCGCCCCGCCACGCAGCACGC
The DNA here is from genome assembly GCF_058782785.1 of Cupriavidus sp. FW306-01-F10A. NCBI lineage: Bacteria > Pseudomonadati > Pseudomonadota > Betaproteobacteria > Burkholderiales > Burkholderiaceae > Cupriavidus > Cupriavidus sp. FW306-01-F10A. Next base: position 98,832 of record NZ_JBYSYA010000009.1, on the reverse strand, counting down.
TCGAATATGTCGTCGACAGCCTGAGGCAGGCCATCCTGAGCGGGCGCTTCGTGCCGGGCCAGCGCCTGGTCGAAGCCGATCTGACGCGCGAGCTTGGCGTCAGCCGCGGTCCCGTGCGCGAGTCTTTCCGCCGGCTGTCGGCTGAAGGCCTGGTGGAGAGCATTCCGAATCAGACCACGATGGTCAGGCGCTACTCGCACACCGAAATACGGGAGCTGTTCGAGGTGCGCGCGGAGCTTGAGGCACTGGCGGCGCGCCGCGCGGCCGGCCGCATGAACGAGGCATGCGTGCGCGAACGTTTCCTGCAGGCGACCCAGGCGATCTGGGAAGATCACCATGCAATGAGCCCGGCGGCCTACTTCGAGGAGAACAGGCGCTTTCACCAGGCCATCGCCGATGAATGCGGGAATGCGCAACTCACCGATTTCATCGGACGCCTGCAACTGCCGATGCTCATGTTCCAGCTCGGCAATGCCATCCAAGGCGAGGCGCTGCAGGAGTCGGTCAGCGAGCACCGCCTCATCGCCCAGGCCATCGTCAGCGGCGATGCCGACAAGTCTGCCCAACTGATGCGCGAACACCTCAGGCGCGCGAGCGATTTCGTGGACCGCATGCCAGCCGACACCTTCAGGCCCTGAACCAGCTGTCGCCGATTCAGGCTCCGTCAGGCGTCCATGGCCTCAGCCTGCTCGGCCCTGGAAGCTGCAAGAAGGGGTCAACCTAGGGCATGCCTTGACATGCTGTTGTTTCCGGCGCTGCTGGTTTGCACCCCGCTCCCGATCGGAGAGGGGGGACCGGAGAGCAAACCGGCGGCGCTCTTAACCTTCCACTTCCGCCCAACCCTGCATCGCCTGACCGCCGGCATCGTCCCCCGTCCACAGCACCAGCCGGCCAGGCTGCGCCGGATCGGCCGCGCCGCCGACGGTGATGATGTCCTGGTCGAACAGCGGGGCCAGGCCGCGGAAGCCAAAGCGGCGCACGCGCGCCTGCGGTTGCTCGCGCGCCACCAGGTCCAGCATCAGCATGGCCTGCATCGGCCCGTGCACCACCAGGCCGGGGTAGCCCTCGACCTCGCGCGTGTACTGGCGGTCATAGTGGATGCGATGGCCGTTGAAGGTCAGTGCCGAGTAGCGGAACAGCATCACCGGGTCTGCCTGCAGCGTGCGCTGCCACTGCGCGGCCTGCTCCAGGCGCGGGCGCGGCGGCTGCGGCCTGGACGGGTCGGGCATGGCGCGGTAGACGATATCGTGGCGCTCGTTGACCGCGGTCTTGCCGTTGACGGTCAGCTCGTGATCGACGGCGACAAACCACAGCTCGCCGGTGCGCCCGGTCTTGTACTGCACGTCCTTGATGGTGGAGGTGCGCGTGACGGTATCGCCGATATGCAGCGGATGGCTGAAGCTCAGCTCGCTGCCGGCCCACATGCGGCGCGGCAGCGGCACCGGCGGCATGAAGCCGCCGAGGGTGGGATGGCCGTCGCGTCCCAGTTCACGCTGCGGCGCGCGCGGCAGGAAGTAGAGCCAGTGCCACAGCGGCGGCAGCGGGCCGGCGGCGACGGCCTCGGGGTCGAGGTCGAAGGTGGCGGCGAGGCCGATCACCGGTTCCGGCGACAGCGTTTCGGTGCGCGCTTCGCTGCGGCCGATCCAGCCGCGCAGGCGTTCGAGTTCAGGAGTGGCGTCAGTCATGACAATAAGCCTTGTAATGCGTGAAGGTGGTCGGGCGGCCGGTTATTGCGCCAGTGCCAGCAGCCGGCGGGCCTGCTCGATCACGGGCCGGTCGACCATCTTGCCATCGACCTGCACCGCATGGCTGCCGCTGGCGGTAGCTTCCAGCACGCGGCGGGCCCAGTCGAGCTGCTCGGGGCTGGGCAGGAAGCCTGCGCGCGCCGCGCCCAGCTGGGCCGGGTGGATGCAGAGCTTGCCGGCAAAGCCGAGTTCGCGCGCATAGGCAACATCGCTGGCCAGCACGGCTTCGTCTTTCAGTGCGGTGGTCACGCCGTCGACCGGCGGTGGCAGGCCGGCCACGCGTGAGGCCAGCACGATGCGGGCGCGCGCAAAGGCGAGCGCGTCGCGCGTATGGCTGCAGCCCAGGTCGACTGCATAGTCGAGCGAGCCGAAGGCAAGGCGTGCCACGCCGGGGGCCGTGGCCACGGCATCGATCTGATGCAGGCCCAGCGCGGTTTCGATGATCGCGACCAGTTCGCCCTGCGGGTTGATCGCATGCAGGGCCTGCGCGATGGTGGCCAGCGCGGCGGCATCTTCTGCCTTGGGCACCAGCAGGCCGGCCAGCGCGGTGCCCGGCGGCAGCGCGCGCAGCCAGGCCAGGTCGGCGGCAAAGGATGGCGAGGCGCTGTCGTTGAGGCGGACAAAGGCGTTGGCCGCGGGCCGCCCGGCCAGCCACTCGGCGATGGCTTCGCGCGCGGCGGGCTTGGCGTCCGGATGGACCGCGTCCTCGAGGTCCAGGATCATCACATCGGGGCCGGCGGCCGCGGCCTTGTCAAAGCGTTCCGGCCGGTCGCCCGGCACGAACAGGTAGGTGACTGCAGTGGTCATGTCTTGGCTCTCAGCCTGCGGCGGGCAGCCAGTCGTTGACGTTCGGGGCCTGCTCCAGCGCCCACACGCGCTGGATGATGGTGCGCATCTCGGCCTCGCTCGCGCCGTGGCGGAACGCGCCCAGCTGCAGCGCCTTGGCTTCCAGATCCGGGCGCGACAGGGTGTTGTCGGGATCGCCCTTGGGCACGTCGACGCGCGCCGCCAGTGTGCGGCCGTCGGTGGTCGTGACGGTGACGCGGCCGATCCACTGGCGCGGGTAGGCGGCGTTGATCTCGGCATCCAGTTCCATGCCGACCTTGCCGCGGAAGGCGGTCACCTTCGGGTCCTGCAGCGCATGCTGCTCGAACTCGCCCAGGCCCGCATGGCCGTGCACGGCCACCAGCCCCAGCACCGTGCCCATCGAGAACTTGGCCTGGTGGATGGTGGTGGGGTTGACCACCGGGCCGAGCACATCGATGGCGCCCTGGTGCACGTGCGTGGTGACGCTGGCGACCTGGTCGGCGCCGATGCCTTCGCGCTGCATCAGCGCCTTGAGCGCATCGGCGGCCGGGTGCGTGTGGCGGCATGAGGCGAAGAACTTGAACGAGGTCTCGGCGGTGGCCCAGCGCGTGCCCAGGCCGTCGGTCAGGCAGGCGGGATTGGCATCGCTGGACATGCCGGCGGCCATGCCCTGCGCGCCTTCCAGGATCTGCCTGGCGCCGGTGAAGCCGGCGCGCGCGAGCCAGGCCGACTGCAGGCCATCGGCCGCGGCCTTGGCGGTATGCAGCTGCTTGGAGTCGGCGGCGTCGCGCAGGAATTCCCACAGGCCCGCGGCCTGCGTGCCGGCCGAGCCCAGAGCCTGGTTGATGCCTTCGGCATCCAGGCCGTAGAGCTTGGCCACGGCCGCGGCGGCGGCTAGGGTGCCCACCGTGCCGGTGGTGTGGAACACGCGGTAGTGCGAACGGCCCATGAATTCGCCGATGCGGATGCCGGCTTCATAACCGGCGATGGAGGCCAGCAGCACCTCGGCGCCAGTCTTGCCTTCGGCCTGCGCGGCGGCGACCACGGCAGGGAACACCACGGCGGCCGGGTGCAGCACCGAGCCGTTGTGCACGTCATCCTGCTCGACCACGTGCGACGAAGCGCCGTTGATCAGCGCGGCGAAGTAGGGCGAGGTGCGGCGGCGGTCCACCAGCACTTCGGCCGCGCCCTGCGTCGGCCCCATCGCGGCGGCAAACTCCTGGATGCGGCGCACGGCCGGGGCGTCCTTGCCCGCGATGGCCGAGGCGATCCAGTCAAGGAACAGGTCCTTGGCGCGCTCGATCACGGGCGCGGGCACGTCGGACAGCTTGAGGTTGGCCAGGAAATCGCAAAGCTGGCGGGTGGGGTAAGTGGTGTCTGCGGCTTGGCTCATGCCGGCTCCGGAAATTGAACAGGTGCTTGCAGAAAGAAGGGAGCGCCCGGTTTGCCCGGGCGCCGGTATTGGCTCAGATAGTCTGTTTGTCCGCCAGCGCGGCGATGTCGCTGTCGGCATAGCCGAGTTCGGCGAGGATCTTGCGGCTGTGCGCGCCCAGCGCCGGTACGTCGCCCATCACCGGCTCCACGCCGGACAGGTTGGCGGGCGGCAGCAGCGCATCGATGGGGCCGCCCGGGGTGGCGACTTCGCGCCAGCGCTGGCGCGCTTGCAGTTGCGGATGGTTCCATACGCCTTCGATGTCGTTCATCGGAGCATTGGCGATCTGCGCCTGGTCCAGCAGCGCCTCGGCCTGCTCCACCGTCAGCGACGCAAAACGTTCTTCGATGAGGGCGGTGAGTTCGGGGCGGTTGCGCACGCGGGCGGTATTGCTGGAAAAGCGCTCGTCCTGTGCCAGTTCCCGATTGCCGAGCACGACCTCGCAGAAACTGGCGAACTCGCGTTCGTTCTGCACGCTGAAGATCACGCTGCCATTGCCGGTGCGATGCACGCCATACGGGGCGATGGTCGGATGCGACGCGCCGAAGCGAGCCGGCGGCTTGCCGCCATAGTGGCCGAAATAGAGAACCTGGTTCATCCATTCGGCCATCGCCTCGAACATGGTCACCTGCACGCGCAGGCCCCTGCCGGTGCGGCCGCGCTGCAGCAGCGCCGAGAGGATGCCGCTGTAGGCATACATGCCGGCCGCGATGTCGGCGATCGAAACGCCGGCGCGCGACGGCTCGTTCGGGCCGCCGGTGAGGCCCACCAGGCCGGCGGCGGCCTGGATCAGCAGGTCATAGGCCTTCTTGTCGCGATAGGGGCCCGAGTCGCCATAGCCGGAGATGTCGCAGACGATCAGCTTCTCGTACTTGCCATGCAGGCTGTCGAAGTCCAGGCCCATGCGGGCGGCGGCGCCGGGCGCCAGGTTCTGCACCAGCACGTCGGCATCGGCCAGCAGGCGGTGCAGGATGGTCTGCGCCTCGTTGTCCTTCAGGTCCAGCGTCAGGCTTTCCTTGCCCCGGTTGAGCCAGACGAAGTACGAGGCCTGGCCGTGCACCGACTGGTCATAGCCGCGCGCGAAGTCGCCGGCGCCGGGGCGCTCGATCTTGATGACGCGGGCGCCCAGGTCGGCCAGCTGGCGCGTGGCGAAGGGAGCGGCCACCGCGTGTTCGAGCGACACCACGCGGACGCCGTCGAGCGGGCGGATGCCTTGGGGGGATTGGGACATGGAAAGCCTTAGAACGAACGCGGCAGCTCGAGCACATGCTCGGCCACGTAGGACAGGATCAGGTTGGTCGAGATCGGCGCCACCTGGTACAGGCGCGTTTCGCGGAATTTGCGTTCGATGTCGTACTCGGCGGCAAAGCCGAAGCCGCCGTGCGTCTGCAGGCAGACGTTGGCCGCTTCCCACGACGCGTCGGCGGCCAGCAGCTTGGAGATATTGGCTTCCTTGCCGCACGGCTTGCCGGAGTCGAACAGCTGCGCGGCCTTGTAGCGCATCAGGCTGGCGGCCTCGACATTGATGTAGGAGCGCGCGATCGGGAACTGCACGGCCTGGTTCTGGCCGATCGGGCGGTCGAACACGATGCGGTCGCGCGCATAGTTGCTGGCGCGCTCGACAAACCAGTAGCCGTCGCCGATGCACTCGGCGGCGATCAGGATGCGCTCGGCGTTGAGGCCGTCGAGGATGTACTTCAGGCCCTTGCCTTCCTCGCCGATCAGGTTTTCGGCGGGGACTTCGAGGTTGTCGAAGAACAGCTCATTGGTCTCGTGGTTGACCATGTTGCGGATCGGCTTGACCGTCAGGCCCTTGCCGATGGCATCGCGCAGGTCCACCACAAACACCGACAGGCCCTCGGACTTGCGCTTGACCTGGTCCAGCGGCGTGGTGCGCGCCAGCAGCAGCATCAGGTCCGAATGCTGCACGCGCGAAATCCATACCTTCTGGCCATTGACGATGTACTTGTCGCCCTGGCGTACCGCGGTGGTCTTGAGCTTGGTGGTGTCGGTGCCGGTGGTGGGCTCGGTCACGGCCATCGACTGCATGCGCAGCTCGCCCGAGGCGATGCCCGGCAGCCAGCGCTGTTTCTGCGCTTCGGAGCCGTGGCGCAGCAGGCAGCCCATCACGTACATCTGGCCGTGGCAGGCGCCGGAATTGCCGCCGCTGCGGTTGATTTCCTCCATGATGACCGAGGCCGCGGTCAGCGACAGGCCCGAGCCGCCATAGGCTTCGGGGATCAGCGCCGACAGCCAGCCCGCCTGGGTCAGCGCCTGGACAAAGGTCTCAGGAAAGGCGTTCTGCTCTTCCACCCGTTGCCAGTACGCCGAATCGAAGCCGGCGCAGAGGTCGCGCATCGCTTCGCGGATTTCGGGGTACAGCTGGTCTGGATCCTGATGTGCGTGCATGGGGTAGCCCCGCTCGGATTGAATGGGGCCATTATTCCCGAGCCCCCGGCACGCTGAAATTCGGATTTGCGAAAGAGCGGCTTAGGTGGGCCGGAAGCGGGGGGAGGCGGAAGCTGCATGCGGCGCCGGGGCGCCCGCAGTTGCGCAAGAGGCCGGTGCAGCGGCCTCTTGCGCGGGGATGGCTGGCACGCCGGGCCTGGGAATCAGTGCATGAAGAGCCAGATCAGGACCAGGATGAAGGCCGGGACGCCAAGTAGCCAGGCAAGGATATAGGGCATGGTGCAACTCCTGTCGATGACGGTAATCGGTGATTCCAATATAGGAATGCCGTCATGCCGGCACTGTCGGAAAGCTTCCGCTTGCGATGTAGGACGCAGCCGCAAGCGCCTGGCGGGCGGCCCCGCGCGGCGTGGCGCGAGTGCCTTGCGGCCCGCCGGCCCGGTTGCCGGCAGGCCATCCCGTGCTACGCTCAGGTCTGTACCCAAGCACCCGGAGACGAGCCATGGACGGGGTCTGGTCCGAGATCTACAGTGTCTTGCGCGCCGAGTTCGCCGATGTGCCGGACGCTGGCGAGGCCACCCGCATCCTGGCACGCCTGTTCATGGCGGTGCTGCTGGGCGGCCTGATCGGCTATCAGCGCGAGGCCTCCGGCAAGGCAGCGGGGCTGCGCACCCATATGCTGGTGGCGCTGGGCTCGGCGCTGTTCGTGCTGGTGCCGCTGCAGGCAGGGACGCCGCTGGCCGACATCAGCCGCGTGCTGCAGGGGCTGATTGCCGGCATCGGCTTCCTTGGCGCCGGCGCGATCCTGAAGCACAGCGACGAAGCCCACATCCAGGGCCTGACCACCGCGGCCAGCATCTGGATGGTCGCGGCCATCGGCGTGGCTGCCGGCCTGGGTCGCGATACCACGGCGGTGATCGCCACCATTTTCACGCTGGTCATCCTGCAGGTCCTGCAGCGCTGGAAATAGCGCACCCGCGCCCGGCGCATCCGGCACCCCGTGCCGCCCGGCGTGCGCCGGTCTGTTCGCTTGCCCGCCAATTTGCGTCATTTCCCACAGCAATGCGCGCCAGCGCACGCTGCCCGCGCGCGCTGCGCCCTATGCTGTGGCACAGGTTGCGCCGCGATCCACAGGCGCGGCCGTGGCAGAGCAGGGGGAGGCAGCCATGAAATCATCGATCCGTGACGACGCGGCGCTGGCCGCATTCGTGGGGCCGCGCTATGCGTACTACAGCCAGCGCTGGTCCCTGGCAGAGGCACGCGGCGGCATGTCGTGGAACTGGGCGGCGTGCCTGCTGGGGCCGTTCTGGATGGCCTACCGGCGCATGTACTGGCAGGTGGGGGTCTATGCGCTGATCGTCTGCGCCGAACCGGTGCTGCACGCGCTGTTCGGGCTGAAGATGCCGCTGGCGGTCCGGCCGATGCTGTATGCCATGGCGCTGCTGCTGGGCATGTATGGCAACCAGATCTACCGCTGGCATGCCGAGGCGACCATCCGGCACCTGCGCGAGTACCATTTCTCACCGGAACTGGTGCATGATTCGCTGGCGCGCTGTGGCCGCACCAGCTGGCCCGGTGTCTTCGCCATGGGCCTGCTGCTGGTCGTGATGACGGTGTCGCTGAGCCCGCTGGCGGGGCTGGTGGTGCAGGGCGGCGGGCTGACCGCCGGCTGAACGGCCGGCGGCTTCCCTGATTTACACGGGCTCGCGCGCCGCGTCGACCAGGTACTGGATCAGGGTTTCGGCAAACTGGGGCAGTTCGCGCCCCGGGCGGCGCACCAGGCGCAGCTCGCGCTTGGCCCATTCGTCTTCCAGCTGGATAAAGCGCAGCACCTTGCGGCTGGCGTAGCGGCGCGCGCAGCTGTTGGGCACGATGGCGATGCCGGCGCCGGCCTCGACCATGCGGCATACGGCATCGAAGCTGCCCACCTGGATGCGCAGGCTGATGCGCTTGCCCATGCCGCCGGCGATGCGGTCCAAAAACGACTGGATCGCGCTGAACTGGTTCAGGCCGACAAAGCGGCAGGTATCGAGCAGGTCGGCGAAATGCAGCCGCTTGAAGGCCGGCAGCGGGTGGTTGACGGGGGCGATCACGATCAGCTCATCGCTGCACAGGTGCATCGCGTCCAGGTCCTGGGTGGCGACTTCACCGGCCACGATACCCAGGTCGGCGGCGCCGGCGCTGATCGCCGAGACGATTTCCTGCGACAGGTGCTCTTCCAGCTCGATATCCACGTCCGGGTTCTCGCTCAGGAAGCGCGATACGCCGGTGGCCAGGAACGAGTTGGTGGCGGTGGTATTGGCCAGCAGCCGCACCCGGCCCTTGACGCCCTTGGCATAGGGCCGCAGGTCGGCGTGCAGGCATTCCAGTTCGCGGAAGACCTCGCGCGCGTGGCGCAGCAGCGCATCGCCCGCCGGCGTCAGGCGCACCCCCTTGACCTGGCGGATCAGCAATTGTGTCTGGAACGCCTCTTCCAGCTGCTTGATCCGGGTGCTGGCCGCGGGCAGCGACAGGAAGCTGCGTTCGGCCGCGCGGGTCAGGTTCTCCGTCTCGCCAACGTTCAGGAAGAGGCGGAGATCGGTCAGGTCGTAATGCATGGGCTTCCGTCAGGCCAAAGGCCAGTTTTGTGATTCGTGAATTCCAAAGTCTCGGCCGTCAATTTATCGTATCCGCTGCGGAGTGGACATCCGGATTGACCGCACCGGCGGGCGAATGCCCGCGGCGCAGGGGTGTTTGGCCGGGTTTGCGGTCGGTGACCGCACAAAAAGTATTCAGAGGAGCAACGCAATGAGCGGTTTGATGGCAGGCAAGGTCGCGCTGGTGACGGGCGCAGGTGGTGGAATCGGGCGCGGCATCGCGCTGGCACTGGCCGCCGCCGGCGCCAAGGTGGTGGTCAATGACCTCGGCGTGTCGATGACCGGCGAGGGCGGCGACGCTGGCCCCGCTCAGCGCGTGGTGGAGGAAATCCGCGCCGCCGGCGGTGAGGCCGTGGCCAATACCGACAGCGTGTCGACCTGGAGCGGCGCCAATGCCATCGTGCAATGCGCGCTCGACAACTTCGGCCGCATCGACGCCGTGGTCAACAACGCCGGCAACCTGCGCGACCGCATGTTCTTCAAGATGAATGAAGAAGAATGGCGCTCGGTGATCGACGTGCACCTGCACGGCACCTTCTTCGTCAGCCGCGCCGCGGCCAGCTACTTCAAGGACCAGGAGAGCGGAGCCTACGTGCACATGACCTCGACCTCGGGCCTGATCGGCAACCTGGGCCAGGCCAACTACTCGGCGGCCAAGCTGGGCATTGCCGCGCTGTCCAAGTCGATCGCGCTGGACATGCAGCGCTTCAACGTGCGCTCGAACTGCATCGCGCCGTTCGCCTGGAGCCGCATGACCAGCTCGATCCCGGCCGAAACGCCGGAAGAGAAGGCACGCGTGGCCAAGCTGCAGAAGATGGAAGCCGGCAAGATCGCGCCGGTGGCGGTCTACCTTGCCAGCCCGGCCGCCAGCGAAGTCAACGGCCAGATCTTCGCGGTGCGCGCCAACGAGATCATCCTGATGAGCCAGCCGCGCCCGGTGCGCTCGGTGCATATGAGCGAAGGCTGGACGCCTGAAACCGTGGGCGAGATCGCCATGCCGGCCATGCGCAACAGCTTCTTCAAGCTGGAGCGTTCCCCCGACGTGATCAGCTGGGACCCGATCTGATGGCGGGCAGCCAGGCCCCGGCGCACGGCGCGCTTGCCGGCGTGCGGGTGCTGGACCTGTCGCGCATCCTGGCCGGCCCGTGGTGCGCGCAGAACCTGGCGGACCTGGGCGCCGAAGTCATCAAGGTGGAGCGGCCCGGCGCGGGCGACGACACCCGTTCATGGGGGCCGCCCTGGCTGCCCGGCGCGGACGGGCAGCCGTCGCGCGATGCCACCTACTTTGCCGGCGCCAACCGCGGCAAGCAGTCGGTGACGCTCGATATCGCCAGCCCGCAAGGGCAGGAGATCGTGCGCGAACTGGCGGCCAAGTCGCAGATCGTGCTGGAGAACTACAAGGTCGGCGACCTGAAGCGCTACGGGCTGGACTATGACAGCCTCAAGGCGCAACCCGTCCATCGTCTACTGCTCGATCACGGGCTACGGCCAGACCGGGCCGAGCGCGCACAAGCCCGGCTATGACTTCATCTTCCAGGGCCTGGGCGGCCTGATGAGCGTCACCGGCGAGCGCGACGACCTGCCCGGTGGCGGGCCGCAGAAGGTGGGCGTGGCGGTGGTCGACATGCTCACCGGCATGTATGCCACCGTGGCCGTGCTGGCCGCGTTGCGCCATGCCGAGCGCACCGGCGAGGGCCAGCATATCGACATGGCGCTGCTCGATGCGGTGGTGGCGGTCGGCGCCACGCCCATCATCGCCCAGCGCGTGACCGGCAAGGCCATGCCGCGCTACGGCAATGCGCACGCCAATATGGTGCCCTACCATGTGTTCGCCACCGCCGACGGCTACATGATCGTGGCGGCCGGCAACGACGGACAGTGGCAGGCGTATTGCCGCGGCGTCGAGCGTCCCGACCTGGCCGCCGACGAGCGCTTTGCCACCGGCCCCGGCCGCATCATCCATCGCGACACGCTGGTGCCGCTGCTCGAGGCGCATATGCGCACGCGGCCGACGGCGCACTGGGTGCAGGCGCTGGAAGCGCAGGGCATCCCGTGCGGGCCGATCAACGACTACGGCCAGGTGCTGGAAGACCCGCAGGTGCGGCATCGCGAGCTGCAGGTCGACCTGGTGCGCGACGACGGCAGCCTGTGCCCGACCGTCAAGAGCCCGCTGCGGCTGTCGGCAACCCCGGTGCAATACGATGCACCGCCGCCGCGGCTGGGCGAGCATACCGCGCACGTGCTGGAATCGGTGCTGGGTATGTCGGCCGAGCGCATCGCCAGGCTGCGCGAGCAAGGCGTGGTCTGACTGGAGGCGGGTGCCTGGCGGAAGCTGCCGGGCACCGCCTGCTTCCGGGCGGATCGCCAGGCCTCGGCACAAAGTCCCCCCATCGCCTAGGCTGTCTGGGTAGCGGCCCGAACCGTTGTTCCCGGTTCCCCACAGGAGACAGCCATGAACGAAGAGACCTTTAACCTCAGCATCCGCAAGTTCCTGAAGGTGGTCGGCGTCAGTTCCCAGCGCGAGATCGAACAGGCGATAGCCAGGGCCATGGCCGACGGTACCATCGCCGGCAACGAGCACTTGCCGGTGTCGGTGACGCTGGAACTGGCGGGCGTCAAGCTCCAGGCGCGCTTCGACGGGGAGATCCAGCTTGAGTAAGTGCGCCGTCCTGGCTAGGCCGCCGGCTCCGCCTCTCCCCGCATCCCCCGCATGCGGTATTCCCCCGGCGCTACACCGGTCCATTTCTTGAAGGCCCGGTGGAAGGTGCTCGGCTCGGAGAAGCCAAGCCGCAGCGCCACGTCCTGCAGCGTCATGCCGGGGCGCTCCATCATGCCGATGGCCACGTCGCGGCGCAGGCTGTCCTTGATGCTCTGGTAGCCGCTGCCCTCGTCGCGCAGCCGGCGGCGCAGCGTCTGGGGCGTGAGCCGCAGCATCTGCGCCATCTGCTCCAGCGATGGCAGTTCATCATCCAGGTGGGAGCGCAAGTGCTGCCGGATGCGCTCGGCCAGGCAGCTGTTGTCGCGGTAGCGGATCAGCAGGTTGCGCGGCGTCTCGCGCAGGAACTCGCGCAGGCTGGCGGCGTCCTGCATCACCGGCAGGCGCAGGCTGGCGCCATCGAAATGCAGCACGGAGACAGGCTGGCCGTAATGCACGGCGGCCTTGAAGACGCGCTCGGTCTCCGGGCCGCCCTGTGACGGCGCGGCGCTCAGGTCGACCCGCGCCAGCGGGATATGGCCGGCCACCAGCCAGCTGAGCAGCGCGTAGGCATGGAACACGAAAGTCGATTCGGCAAAGCTGCGGCAGGCCGAGGCCGGCGCGCGCGGATGCAGCACCACGGAGGCGGTCTTGCCGTCGGCGCTGACATGCAGGCGTGGCGCGAAGGCGTCGATATGGAGCCGGTACAGGCGCAGCCCGGCGCGGATGGCGTCTTCCAGCGTGGCGCAATGGATCAGGTTGCGGCACGCCTGCGCAAACGCGCCCGGGGTCACGGGCCGGTCCAGCAGCCCCCACAGTTCATCGCGCATGACGCGGCGCAGCGTGCGGATCAGCGCCGCGTACTGGCCCTGGGTGACGCGCGCATTGGGCGAGGCCAGCAGCGCCGGCGAAATCCCGGCCCGGCGCAGCAGCGGGGCAATGTCGTGGCCCAGCCGGCGCGGGCCCAGCAGGATGTGATCCACATGCTGGATCGCAATGGTGTGGCGCGCCGAGGCCTGGGGCGCGGCCTGCGCCGTGGTGGCCGGGGCCTCGGCCCGGCCGCTGGCATGGCCATGTCCGAGCGCCGGCGGCAGTGTGCTGCCGGGGAGGTGCAGTTTGCCCGGCACGGGCGGGCGCGGCGATGACAGGACAGCGGTATGCATGGGTCTCCTCATCACGGTGGCGCGTCGGCGCCGGCACCGCGGAACGGCTGGCTCCGCGGGGCGTTGACGGACGTTTTGCCTCATCGTCCCGGCACCTTAGCAAGCCGCGACCGCACCGCACAATCGGGATTTGCCAAAGGCTGCCTTCCATCTGAGCGATTCGGCCAATCATTTTGGCTTGTCTGGTCATTGTCCACGCACCGCAGCATCGCGCACTCTCCGGCTGATACCGATACAAGGCCGGCCCACCGGCCCGGACGGGACCAGAAACGGGGCAACCACCCGTTCCCCGCCTCAGGAAAAACAATGGAGACAACAACACATGCAGGCAGATCGTCGTAGTGCGCTGTGGCGCTTTGGGGCCGGATTGCTGGCGTGGGGCGGCGTTGCCGCCGGGATGCTGGGGGCGGGCGCGGCGCTCGCGCAGAGCGAATTCCCGGCGCGCACCGTGCGCATGGTCGTGCCCTTCCCGGCCGGTGGCGCCACCGATGTGCTGGCCCGCGCCATTGCCGAAGGGCTGGGCAAGGCCTGGAAGCGCCCGGTGGTGGTGGAAAACCGCCCGGGTGCGAGCGGCATGCTCGGCGCCGAGGTGGTCGCCCGTGCCGAGGCCGACGGCTACACCGCGCTGCTGACGATCACGCCGCTGGTGCAGGCGCCAAGCCTGTATGCCCGGGCGCCCTATGACCCGGTGAAGGATTTCGCCGCGGTGTCCGAGCTCGGCACGACCAACCTGGTGTTCGCCGTCAACAGCAATGCGGTGCCTGCCACCAACCTGAAAGACTTCATCGCGCAGGTTCGCGCCAAGCCGAAGCAGTTCTCCTACGGCTCGTTCGGGGCCGGCTCGAGTGGCCACCTGTACGGCGAGGTCTTCAACGAGGCCGCCAAGATCGACATGCTCCATGTCTCATACAAGGGCGAGGCTCCGGAGCTGAACGACCTGCTGGGCGGCCAGGTGCCGGCGGCGGTGATCTCGGTGATGGGCGCCAAGCCCCACGTCGCCACCGGCCGCCTGCGCGCCCTCGCGGTGACTGGCCCCGCGCGCGCGCCGCAACTGCCGGATGTGCCGACTTTCCGCGAAGCCGGCATTGAAGGCATGGATGCGATGGGCTGGTTCGGGCTGCTGCTGCCGGCCGCCACGCCGCGGCCGATCGTTGAGAAGTTCTCGGCGGACGTCAACCGCGTGCTGGCCCAGCCCGACGTGCGCAAGCGCATGAACGAGCTTGGCGTGATCCTGACCGGCAGCACGCCGGACGCGTTTGCCCAGACCATCCAGGCCGACTATGTCCGCTGGGGCAAGGTGATCCGCACCAGGAACATCCGCCTGGATTAAGTCATTCCCGTTTGACCTGTCGATTGCCGCAAATGAAGCCTGCTACAAATACCAATCAGCCATTCCGTTCCCCCGCCTGGCCGCCCGGCCTGCCGGCCACGCTGCATACGCCTCGCACCAGCCTGTTTTATAACGTCGAGGCGGCGGCGCACCGCTATCCGGACAAGACCGCGATCCAGTATTTCGGCACCGCGATCTCCTACGGCCAGCTGCAGGACGAGATCGAACGGATGGCCGGCTACCTGCAGCAGGCCTGCGGCATCGAGCCGGGCGACCGGGTGCTGCTGTTCAGCCAGAACTGCCCGCAGTTCATCATTGCCTACTACGCGATCCTGCGCGCCGAAGGCGTGGTGGTCCCGGCCAACCCGATGTGGCTGGAGGCCGAACTTGCCCACGTGGTCCAGGACAGCGGCGCGGTGGCCGCCTTTGCCGGCAGCGAGCTGTACCAGCGCGTGGCGCCGCTGCACGGCCCGGCGCTGCGACATGTGATCCTGCACGACTACGCCGGCATGCTGCGCGACGACGGCGGCCTGGCGGTGCCGGCCTGGCTGCGCGAAGCGCCGCCCGCACCGCAGGCCGCGTCCTCCGGCGCCATGCCGGTGGCCTGGGACGCGGCCAGCGCCGCCGGGCACCGGCCGCTGCCGCACCAGGCGGGCTACGACACGCTGTGCATGCTGGCCTATACCTCCGGCACCACCGGCCACCCCAAGGGCTGCATGCATAGCCACGGCACGCTGATGACCGCGGCGGCCGGATCGGTGATCTGGCGCGGCGCCACGCCCGAATCCGTGGTGCTGGCCGTGGCGCCGATGTTCCACCTGCTGGGCATGCAGAACTGCATGAACTCGCCGCTCTACCTGGGTGCCACCGTGGTGCTGATGCCGCGCTGGGACCGCGCGCTGGCCGCGGACCTGATCGAGCGCTACCGCGTCTCGGTCTGGGGCGCGCCGCCGGCGATGATGGTGGATTTCTTCTCGCAGCCGGGCATCGACGCGCGCGACCTGTCGAGCCTGGCCTATGTGGGCGGCGGCGGCGCGGCCATGCCCGAAGCGGTGGCCAATATGCTGCAGGAGCGTTTCGGCCTGCCCTACGTCGAGGCCTACGGCATGACCGAGACCGCGGCCTTCATCCTGTCCAACCCGCGCAACCAGCCCAAGCGCGAATGCCTGGGCATCGCCACCTTCGGCGTGGACGCGCGCGTGCTCGATCCCGAGACGCTGCAGGAACTGCCTTGCGGCGAGACCGGCGAGATCGTGGTCCACGGCGGCCAGGTGATGCTGGGTTACTGGCGCAACCCGGAAGCCAACGCTGCCACCTTCATCGAGATCGGCGGCAAGCGCTTCCTGCGCACCGGCGACCTCGGCTTCATGGACGAGCAAGGCTACTTCTTCATGCGCGACCGCCTCAAGCGCATGATCAACGCGTCCGGCTACAAGGTCTGGCCGGCCGAGGTGGAGAACCTGCTGTACGGGCACCCGGCCATCCACGAAGCCTGCGTGATCGCCGCCCGCGACCAGCGCCGCGGAGAGACCGTCAAGGCCGTGGTGGCGCTGCGCCCGGAAGCACGCGGCACGGCCGAAGCCGACCCCGAACGCATCATGGCCTGGTGCCGCGAGCATATGGCCGCGTACAAGGTGCCGCGCATCGTCGACGTGGTCGATGCGCTGCCCAAGTCGGCCACCGGCAAGATCCTGTGGCGCGCCTTGCAGGAGCGCGAGATGCAGGCGGAAAACCCGAGCGCGTGACGCCAGCGGCGAATTCAGCAAAGAGAGAGACAGCATGCAGCAAAGCAGACGCAACTGGCTGGCACAGGCCGGCACCCTGGCCGGCGCGGCCATCCTCGGCGGCGCGGGCAGCGCCTTCGCGCAGCAACCGTATCCCGGCAAGCCGATCCGCATGATCGTGCCGTACCCGGCCGGCGGCGGCACCGACACCGTGGGCCGCCTGATCGGCCAGCGCCTGGCCGAAAGCCTGGGCCAGCCGGTGGTGGTCGAAAACAAGCCCGGCGCCAGCGGCATGCTGGGCAACGACACAGTCGCCAAGGCGCCGGCCGACGGCTACACCATCCTGCTGGCGATCACGGCGCTGATCCAGGCGCCGGCCCTGTACAAGCGCACGCCGTACGACGTGGCCAGGGACTTCACGCCGGTCTCGCTGATCGCCAAGTCGTCCGACCTGTTCGTCGTGCCCAACCGCGTGCCGGCCAACAATATGCGCGAGTTCCTGGCGCTGGCCAAGGCGGGCAAGCTCAGCTATGGCTCCTATGGCAACGGCACCTCGTCGCACCTGCACGGCGAGCTGCTCAAGCAGCAGGCAGGCATCGAGCTCGCACACATCCCTTACAAGGGCGCGGCGCCGCTGATGAGCGACCTGCTTGGCGGCCAGGTGGACAGCGCCTTTGTCGACGTGACCTCGGCCAACCCGTACCTGGGCAGCAACAAGTTCAAGATCCTCGGCATCACCGGCACCCAGCGCTACAAGGCGCTGCCCAATGTGGCGACCTTCACTGAACTGGGCCTGCCGGGGTTCGAGCCCAACGGCTGGTACGGGCTGTTCCTGCCGGCCAATGCGCCCAAGGATGTGACGGCGAAGCTGGCGGCAGAGACCGCGCGCATCGTGCGCCTGCCCGAAGTGACGCAGAAGCTGGCCGGCATGGGCCTGCAGCCGGTCGGGTCCGCGCCGCAGGAACTGGCGGCCGTGGTCGCCGGCGATACGCCCAAGTGGGCCAAGATCGTGCGCGACGCCAATATCCAGCTCGACTGAAACCCGCCTCCCGGAGCCCACCGATGGAAACCATCCGCTTTGCCGTCGAGGACGGCGTCGCCACGCTGACGCTGGACTCGCCGGCGCGCAAGAACGCGCTGTCCTTGCCGATGCGCGACGAGATCGGCGAAGTGATTCGCCGGGTACGTGCCGACGACAGCGTGCGCGCGCTGATCCTGACCGCCGCCGGCACCGATTTCTCGTCGGGCGGCGACATCAGCTCGATGCAGGTCGAGATCAATGCCGAGCAGGGCCGCAAGCGCCTGCACAAGGTGCACGGCTGGCTGGAAGACCTGATCCAGCTCGACGTGCCGGTCATCGCCGCGGTGGACGGCGCGGCCTATGGCGCGGGCTTCAGCCTGGCGCTGACGGCCGACATCATCCTGGCCACGCCGCGCGCGCGCTTCGGGCTGCCGTTCCTGCGCATGGGGCTGGTCCCCGACTGTGGCGTGTTCTACACGCTGCCGCGGATGATCGGCCTGCAGCGGGCCAAGGCGCTGATGTTCTCGATGCGCGAGCTGAACGCCCAGGCCGCGCAAGACCTTGGCATCGTCATGGAAATCGTGCCGGCGGACAGCCTGCAGGAACGTGCGCGGACGCTGGCGCAGGCCTTCACCGAGGCCTCGCCGGTGGCGGTGGGCCTGACCAAGCAGGCGCTGAACGCCTCGCTGAACCAGGACCTGCACACCATGCTGGCGATGGAAGCGGATGGGCAGGGCATTGCCTTCTCCACCGCCTATCGCCGCGAGGCTGCCGACCGCTTCATGGCCAAGCAGCCGCTGCGCTACCGCTGGCCGGACTGAGCGGCGGCGCGGGTCATGCTGCCCCGCAGCATCCGGCGGCCTCGCCGGGCTGTCGTTTACGTATACAGGCGGGCGCTGGCCGGACGGTAACGGTCGCCTGCCAATTTTCTCGTTTACCCTGATACCAGCACACCATATGGGATCCCACGACCAGCACACGGCGCCCGCCGTACGCCAGACCCCCTGGATGACCGAAGACCTGGGGATGTTCCAGGAAACCGTGCGCCGCTTCATCGAGCGCGAACTGGTGCCCAACGAGGCCCGCTGGGCCGCCCAGGGCTATATCGACCGCGAGGTCTGGCGCCGCGCCGGCCAGATCGGGCTGCTGTGCGCCAGCATCCCCGAGGAATACGGCGGCGGTGGCGGCACCTTTGCCCACGAGGCCGTCATCACGCAGGAAATGTCGCGCGCCGTCTGCACCAGCCTTGGCAATAATGTGCACAGCGGCATCGTGGCACATTACCTGCTCAACTACGGCACGGAAGCGCAGAAGAAGAAATGGCTGCCGCAGATGGCCAGCGGCGAAATGGTGGCGGCCATTGCCATGTCGGAACCTGGCGCCGGTTCCGACCTCAAAGCGATACGCACCCGCGCGGTGCGCGAACAGACCGAAAACGGAGACTGCTATCGCATAAACGGTGCAAAGACCTTCATCACGAACGGGTATCACGCCGACCTGGTCTGCGTGGTGGCCAAGACCGATCCGGAGGCCGGTTCGCGCGGCGTGTCGCTGGTCATGGTGGAGACGCGAGACCTGCCGGGCTTCCGTCGTGGCCGCATTCTCGAGAAGATCGGGCAGAAAGGGCAGGACACCGCCGAACTCTTCTTCGACGACGTGCTGGTGCCGTGCGCCAACCTGCTTGGCACGCAGGAAGGGCAGGGTTTCTACCAGCTTATGCAGCAGCTGCCGCAAGAGCGCATGATCATTGCGCTCGGGGCCGTGGCCACCATGCAGCGTGCCATCGAGCTGACCACCGAATACGTGCGCGAGCGCAAGGTGTTCGGCCAGCCGCTCGCCGATCTGCAGAACACGCGGTTCAAGCTGGCGGAGTGCAAGACGGTCGCCACCATTGCCGCGACCTTCGTCGACGATTGCATGCTGCGCCTGATTGACGGCAAGCTCGACGCTGCCACGGCCGCCATGGCCAAGTGGTGGTGCACGCAGCAGAACTGCCAGGTCATCGACGAGTGCCTGCAGTTGCACGGCGGCTACGGCTACATGCTTGAATACCCGATCGCGCGTATGTATGCGAATGCACGCGTGAGCAAGATCTTCGGCGGCTCCAACGAGATCATGAAGGAGCTGGTCGCGCGCACGCTTTGACGCGCCTGCTATCAGCACTGTGCGCGTGCTAGTGCGCGCAAACGCGTAAGAAAATGCGGAAAAACGAAGGCCGGCACCAGTGCCGGCTTTCGTGCGTATGGTTACAAAACCGGATGTGCACGGATGGCGGGAAAGGTGTAAGGTGTTTCACAAGCATGGTCAATGGCCCGTCGCGTGCGGGGGCAAGGCCCGAGCGGAAATGCAGCCAAAAGCTGAAGCGAATTCATGCAGAAAATGCAGCAACGAAACAGACGTTGCATCGATGCAAGATTTGTCAACTCGGATTCCACCATCGCCGTTATTTGACTATGATGAAGTAAAGACTTCGCAACATGACAGGTCGCCAGGCCGGGGTGGTGTGCCGCGAACGTTGCGCGAAGCCTTAGGGGTAGCACGCCTCGGACGTGAACTCTGACGGGAGTGAGGTATGGACATTTTTGGCCATTACGCTACGCGCTTCGAAGCTCGCAAGGAAGAGGAATACAGCATCCAGGAGTACCTGGAGATCTGCAAGAAGGATCCGACTGCCTACGCGACTGCTGCAGAGCGCATGCTTGCCGCCATCGGCCAGCCTGAGTTGGTGGATACCCACCATGACCCCAGGCTGTCCCGCCTGTTCTTCAACAAGGTCATCCGCATCTATCCGGCCTTCCGCGACTTCTATGGCATGGAGGACACGATCGAACAGATCGTCTCGTTCTTCAAGCACGCGGCGCAGGGCCTGGAAGAGCGCAAGCAGATCCTCTACCTGCTCGGGCCTCCGGGTGGTGGCAAGTCCTCGCTCGCTGAAAAGCTCAAGGCGCTGATGGAGGAGATCCCCATCTACGCGCTCAAGGGTTCGCCGATCCATGAGTCGCCGCTGGGGCTGTTCGCGCCAGAGGAGGACGGCAAGATCCTGGAAGAGGACTACGGCATTCCGGTCCGGTACCTGAACACCATTGCCTCGCCATGGGCGGTCAAGCGCCTGCACGAGTTCAACGGCGATATCACCAGGTTCCGGGTGGTCAAGCTGCGCCCTTCGGTGCTGTCGCAGATTGCGATCTCGAAGACCGAGCCTGGCGACGAAAACAACCAGGATATTTCCTCGCTGGTCGGCAAGGTCGACATCCGCAAGCTGGAAGATTTTCCGCAGGACGATCCGGACGCCTACTCCTATTCCGGCGGGCTCTGCCTGGCCAACCGCGGCCTGCTCGAGTTCGTTGAAATGTTCAAGGCGCCGATCAAGGTCCTGCACCCGCTGCTGACGGCAACGCAGGAAGGCAACTACAAGGGCACCGAAGGCTTCGGCGCGATCCCGTTCGACGGCATCATCCTGGCGCACTCGAACGAGGCCGAGTGGACGACCTTCAAGTCGGACAAGAACAACGAGGCTTTCCTGGACCGGATCTATATCGTCAAGGTGCCGTACGTGCTGCGCGTGTCGGACGAGGTGAAGATCTACGACAAGCTCTTGCGCAGCAGTTCGCTGTCGGCCGCGCCGTGCGCGCCCAACACGCTGAAGATGATGGCGCAGTTCGCGGTGCTTACGCGCATCAAGGAGCCCGAGAACTCCAATATCTTCTCGAAGATGCGCGTCTATGACGGCGAAAGCCTGAAGGACGTGGATCCGAAAGCGAAGTCGTACCAGGAATACCGCGACTACGCCGGCATCGACGAAGGCATGAACGGGCTGTCGACGCGCTTTGCGTTCAAGGTCCTGTCCAAGGTCTTCAACTTCGACAACACCGAAGTGGCGGCCAACCCGGTGCACCTGCTGTACGTGCTCGAACAGCAGATCGAGCGCGAGCAGTTCCCGCCGGAGCAGGAAGCCAAGCTGCTGTCGTACATCAAGGAGTACCTGACCACTCCGTTCGTGGAGTTCATCGGCAAGGAGATCCAGACCGCCTACCTGGAGTCGTATTCGGAGTATGGGCAGAACATCTTCGACCGCTATGTGGTGTTCGCCGACCTGTGGATCCAGGACCAGGAGTACCGCGATCCCAACACCGGCGAGATCCTCGACCGCAACGCGCTGAACGACGAGCTTGAGAAAGTGGAGAAGCCCGCGGGTATCTCGAACCCGAAGGACTTCCGCAACGAGATCGTCAACTTCGTGCTGCGGGCGCGGGCCAACAACAGTGGCAAGAATCCGGTCTGGACCAGCTATGAAAAGCTGCGGATGGTGATCGAGAAGCGCATGTTCTCCACCACGGAGGACCTGCTGCCGGTGATCTCGTTCAATGCCAAGTCTTCTCGCGAAGACCAGGACAAGCACGAGAACTTCGTCAACCGCATGGTCGAGAAGGGGTACACGCCCAAGCAAGTGAGACTTCTGGTGGAGTGGTATCTGCGCGTAAGAAAGTCATCGTAACGGCGCCGCGGAACAGGTCTCTCAACGAGGGCAACATATGGCTACGGTCATCGATCGGCGCGAGAACGGCGGCAACAAGAGTGCCGTCAACCAGCAACGTTTCATCAAGCGCTACCGCGAGCAGATCCGGCAAGCGGTGGCAAAGGCGGTGTCCGGCCGGAAGATCATGGACATCGAGCAGAGCGGCCAGGTGTCCATTCCGGTCAAGGACATCTCCGAACCGATCTTCCACCACGGCCCGGGCGGGCGGCGCGAGTGGATTCACCCTGGCAACAAGAAATTCGTCAAGGGCGACTCCTTCGACCGCCAGCAGCAGGGCGGTGGCGGGACCGGTTCGCGCGCCAGCGACAGTGGCGAAGGCGAAGACGATTTCGTCTTCACGCTGTCGCGCGAGGATTTCCTGAACTTCTTCTTCGAGGACATGGCGCTGCCGGACCTGGCCAAGCGCCACCTCGCCAAGATCGCCGAGGTGCGCAAGGTGCGCGCCGGCTATTCCATCGACGGCACGCCTGCCAACCTGTCGGTCCTGCGCACCATGCGCAGCTCGCTGGGGCGGCGCATCGCCTTGTCCAGCCCTTACCAGAAGCGCCTGCGCGAGCTGGAGCTGGACTACAGCGAGGCGCTGGAAAAGGACGGTCCCTATGCCGAAGGCACGCTCGAGCTGATGGAGAAGATGCGGCACCTGCGTGCCTGCATCGACCGCGTGCCCTTTATCGAGAAGCTCGACCTGCGCTACAACAACCGCGTGCTGAAGAAGCGCCCGCAGGCCCAGGCGGTGATGTTCTGCCTGATGGACGTGTCCGGCTCGATGGACGAGAGCCGCAAGGACCTGGCCAAGCGCTTCTTCATGCTGCTGTACCTGTTCCTGAAGCGCAACTACGAGCGCATCGACGTGGTGTTCATTCGCCATCACACGGTGGCGAAGGAAGTCGATGAGGAAGACTTCTTCCACTCGCGCGAGTCCGGTGGTACCGTGGTGTCCAGTGCGCTGAAGCTGATGGTGGAAGTGATCCACGACCGCTATCCGCCCAGCCAGTGGAATATCTACTGCGCGCAGGCATCAGACGGCGATAACTGGGCCGGTGATTCCGAGTTGTGCGGGCGCCTGCTGCGCGATTCGATCCTGCCACTGGTCCAGTACTATGCATATGTTGAAGTCGCGTCGGAAGAGCCGCAGAATCTCTGGGAAGAGTATCTGACGGTCAAGGGACAGTTCGATCACTTTGCGATGCAGCGCATCATCGGTGCGGACGAGATCTACCCGGTGCTGCACGACCTGTTCCAGAAGCGCGCAGCATAGGGTGGCGCCGATCCTGGCCTTCCTCGCGGAGGGCCACAGTGAAGGCAAATGGCGAGGCAACGCGGACCACGCGGCGCGGCGATGCCGTGCGCGCTGGACGGGTCTGGCGCCTTGCCCGGGCAACAAGGGGCGAAGATGGCTTATCTCTCCACGGGTTCGGAATGGACCTTCGAGCTGATCAAACGGTATGACCGCGAGATCGCCCGCATCGCCGGCGAATTCGGGCTGGATACCTATCCCAACCAGATCGAGATCATCACCGCCGAGCAGATGCTCGACGCCTACGCGTCGGCGGGGCTGCCGGTCGGCTACAGCCACTGGTCCTACGGCAAGCACTTCCTGGCGTCCGAGCGCAGCTACCAGCGCGGCCACATGGGGCTGGCCTACGAGATCGTCATCAACTCCAATCCCTGCATCGCCTACCTGATGGAGGAGAACACCATGCCGATGCAGGCGCTGACGATCGCGCACGCCTGCTACGGCCACAACTCTTTCTTCAAGGGCAACTACCTGTTCCGCACCTGGACCAACGCGGACGCCATCGTGGATTACCTGCTGTTTGCCAAGAACTACGTCGCCGAGTGCGAGCAGCGTTACGGCGAGCGCGAGGTCGAACTGCTGCTGGACTCTTGCCACGCCTTGCAGAACTACGGCGTGGACCGCTACAAGCGGCCCAAGAAACTGTCCATCACCGAAGAGAAGGCGCGGCAGGCCGATCGCGAGAACTACCTGCAGCTGCAGGTCAACGACCTGTGGCGCACCCTGCCCAAGCACCGGCCGCATGCGCTGGCGTCGGAGGACGAGGCGTCCGAGGGGGAAATCATCTTCCCGCCCGAGCCGCAGGAGAACCTGCTGTACTTCATCGAGAAGAACGCGCCCAAGCTGGCATCGTGGCAGCGCGAGATCGTGCGCATCGTGCGCAAGATCGCGCAGTATTTCTATCCGCAGCGCCAGACCAAGGTCATGAACGAAGGCTGGGCCACGTTCTGGCACTACACCATCATCAACCAGCTGTACGAGGAAAAGCTGGTCAACGATGCGTTCATGATGGAGCTGCTGCAGGCACATACCAACGTGATTTACCAGCCGCCGTACAACAGCCCCTACTACAGCGGCATGAACCCCTACACGGTCGGTTTCCTGATGTTCCAGGATCTGCGCCGCATGTGCGAGAACCCGACCGAAGAGGACTACCGCTGGGCCCCGGAATTCGCCGGCAGCGACTGGCGCAAGACGCTGGACTTTGCCATGCGCAACTTCAAGGACGAGAGCTTCCTGCTGCAGTTCCTGTCGCCGCGCGTGATCCGCGAGCTGAAGCTGTTCTCGGTGCTGGACGATGACCGCGAAGGCAAGCTGCGCGTCACCGCGATCCACAACGACGAAGGCTACCGCGCGATCCGCCAGCTGATGGCGGCGCAGTATGACCTCTCCAGCATGGAGCCCAATATCCAGGTCACCAATGTCGACGTGGGCGGCGACCGCTCGCTGACGCTGCGGCACCTGCAGAACGACCGCCGGCCGCTGGCGCACAACTTCGACGAGGTGATCCGGCACGTGACCCGGCTGTGGGGCTTCACCGTGCGGCTCGAGGTCGCCTACGAGGACGGCCGCACCGAGCTGAAGTACGAGTGCAAGCCGGAACGGCGCCACCGCCGCCCGCACGGCGGCGGCCTCAGCCTGGCCGCCTGATCCCGCGATTGCCGGGGTTAAGCCCCGCCGCTCAGGCGGCGGGCGCGGGCTCGCACCATTTGCGCACCAGTTCCACCGCGTTGCGGCCGGCGCTGGCGCATACCTGCTCGCCCAGCACCCGGCTCCACCAGCGCTCCGAACCGTCCGCCACCCGCCATGCATGCAGCCGGCGCGTATAGAGCTGCAGGTCGTATTCCTCAGTGATCCCGATGGCGCCGTGCACGGCGTGCGCGATGGCGGCCACCGGCGTGACCGCGTCGCTGGCGCGCAGCTTGCCGATGGCCGCGCGCAGCCGGTCGGGCGTGCCGGTGCCGCTGTCGCAGGCCAGCTGTGCGGCCACGCGTGCGGCGGCGACATGCTCGGCCATCTCGCTGACCTGGTGCTGGATCGCCTGGAACCTGCCGATGGCGCGCCCGAACTGCTGGCGGTCGTTGGCGTACTCCAGGGTCAGGTCGAGCACGTGCGACAGCGCGCCGGCCAGCTGCGCCGTGTGCAGGCAGGCGCCCAGCGTGCGCAGGGTGCCGGCCGGCAGTGAAAACGCCGCTGGCGCCGAGGCGTCAGGGCGCGGCACGCGCAGCGTCAGGTCGTGATGGGCGCCGGTCGCTTCGGCGCGGGCGTCGGCCGCCGGCAGCAGCAGGCAACGCTCGCCGTCCTGCAGCAGGAACCACTGCGCATGGCGGGCGTCGGCCACCAGCGCCGCGGCGGCGCCGTTTTCAAAGCCGGCGAGTGCGACCGGGCCGGCGGGCAGGGCAATGCCATGCGCCTGCAGCAGCGCGCGCGCAAAGATGGTCTGCGCCAGCGGCAGCGGCAAGGCGTGGCGGCCGGTGACAAAAAGCACCGGCGCAAGTTCGCGCAGCGGCAGCGCGGCGCCGCCGGCGGATTCGGGCAGCAGGCAATCGGCAAAGCCGCTTTCCAGCAGCGCTTGCCACAGCGGCTGCGGGTCGGCCCGCTGTTCCAGCGCGCGCACGGTGGCGGGCGGGCAGCAGTCGCGCAGCAGCGCGTCGAGGGCGTCGGAATAGGCGTTATGCATGGGGTATCTCGTTCAGGATGGCGGTCGACGGGGGCGGATTCAGCGCAGGCCGAGCCCGCGCGCGATCATGCCGCGCAGGATTTCGCGGGTGCCGCCGCGCAGCGAGTACGACGGCGCGATCTGCGTGACATAGGCCAGGGTGCGGTACAGCGCCCCATCGGCCGCCAGCGCGGGTTCGTCACCGAGCGCGGCTTCCACCAGCGCCGGGATCGACTGCTCGAAGGTCGTGCCCAGGTCCTTCACCAGCGCAGCCTCCACCACCGGGCTTTCACCGGCGGCCAGCCGCGACGTGACGGCCAGCGACATGGCGCGCAGCACCGCCAGGTGGCCGGCGAGCCGGCCCGCGGTCACCGTGTCGCGCCGTGCCGGCGGCAGCCGGCGCATGGCGTCGAGCCAGGTGTCGAGCAGCACCACGCTGGAGTAGAGGCGCTCCGGGCCGCTGCGCTCGAACGCCAGCTCGGCGTTGACCTGCTCCCAGCCGCTGCCTTCCTGGCCGACCAGCGCGTCCGGGGCCAGCGCCACGTCGTCGAAGGTGACTTCGGAGAAGTGCGCGTCGCCCGCGAGGTCGTGGATCGGCCGCACCGTGACGCCCGGTGCGTGCAGGTCGACGATGAACTGCGACAGTCCGGCCTGCCGGTCCTGCGGCGTGCCCGAGGTGCGCACCAGCGCGATCATGAAGTGGCAGCGGTCGGCATTGGTAGTCCAGATCTTGCGGCCGTTCAGGCGCCAGCTGCCGTCCGCCTGGCGCACCGCGCGCGTGGCCACGCTGGCCAGGTCGGAGCCGGAGTTGGGCTCGCTCATGCCGATGCAGAAGAAGGCCTCGCCGCGGCTGATCGCGGGCAGGTAGCGCGCCTTCTGCGCGTCGTTGCCGTAGCGCAGGATCAGCGGGCCGCTCTGGCGGTCGGCGATCCAGTGCGCCGACACCGGCGCGCCGCAGGCCAGCAGTTCTTCCACCAGCACGAAACGCGAAAACGGATCCAGGCCCGCGCCGCCGAACTGCGCCGGCAGCGTGATGCCGACCCAGCCGCGCGCGGCCAGCGCCCGGCTGAAGGCGGCGTCAAAGCCCATCCACGAGCGCGCGCGCGTTTCCGGCGGCAGCGCGGGCAGGTGCTCATCGAGAAAGGCCCGCACCTCGCCGCGGAACGCCACGGCGTGCGGCGGCAGGGAGGTCAGGCCGAAGGTGGAAAGCAATGCGGTCACGGTGAAATCCTGTGTCTGGTATTGGCTGGTGGCAGCGGCTCAGTCCAGCGTCGCGCCGGAATCCTTCACGACCTTCTGCCAGCGCGTCATTTCCGCGCTGAGGTAGGCGGCGTAGGCCTCCGGGGTCGATCCGCGCGGCTCCGCCCCCTGCGCGGCCAGGCTTGCGCGCGTCTCGGGGTGGGCCAGCGCCTTGGTGGCGGCGGCATTGAGCTTGCGCACGATCTCGGCCGGTGTCCTGGCCGGCACCATCATGCCCTGCCAGGCGCCGACCTCGAAGCCCGGCTGCACGGTTTCGGCAAGGGTGGGCACGTCCGGCAACTGGGCGCTGCGCGTGGTGCTGGTGACGGCCAGCGCGCGCATACGCTTGTCGCGGATGAAGGGCAGCGATGAATTGATGGTGTCGGCCATGAACTGCACCTGTCCGCTGGCCAGGTCGGTCAGCGCCGGCGCGCTGCCCTTGTAGGGCGCATGCACCGCCGACAGGCCGTTGGCCTGCAGGAACATGAAGGCCGCCAGGTGCGTCACGTTGCCGTTGCCGGCCGAGCCGTAGGTGAGCTTGTCGGGGTTGGCCTTCAGGTACTGGATGAACTCTTTCACGTTCTGTACCGGCAGCTGCGCGTTGACCTCCAGCACCAGCGGCACCATTGCCGTCAGCGCCACCGGCGCGAAATCGCGTTTCACGTCGTAGCTGAGCTTGCGGTAGAGCGCCGGGCTCAGCGCGATCGACGAGGTGTTGTACAGCACCGTATAGCCGTCGGCCGGCGCCTTGGCGACGATCTCCGCGCCGATATTGCCGTTGGCGCCGGGGCGGTTGTCGACCAGCACCTGTTGGCCGAGCGTCTCGCTCATGCGCCGTGCGATCACGCGCGACACCAGGTCGGTCGGGCCGCCCGGCGGGAACGGCACCACCATGCGGATCGGGTGCGACGGGTAGGCGGCATCGGCGGCCGCCGCCGGCTGCGCCAGCATCGCCGGCAATACGATGGCTGCCGCGGCAGCCAGTGTCGTGATGAAAGTCTTTGCCTTCATGTCTTTGTCTCCTCCGTCCATGCAGCCACGCGGCGGATGCCGCCGTGGGTTCAGCGTCCCGCCAGCAACCTGCGCGCGGTGTAGGTCATGACCTGCTCCCCGCGCTGGTTGAACACCTCGATGCGCGAATCCACCACCGCCCGGCCGTTGCGCGAAGTGGGGCGGATGCCGGTCACGGTCACAGTGGCGTGGATGGTGTCGCCCACCACCACCGGCGCGTGGATCTGCTGCGTGAGTTCCAGCATGGCCAGCCCGGTGCCCTGGATCATGGTCTGCAGGATGAAGCCCTCGATCAGCGTGTAGGTCAGCGCCGCCGGCACCGGCCGGCCCTGGATGGCGCCACCGTCATAGCCGGCTTCGATGAAGATGGCCTCGACCATGCCGGTGACGGAGATGAAATTGACCAGGTCGGTCTCGGTCACGGTGCGGGCAAAGGTGCGGAAGGCCTGGCCCTCCTGCAGTTCCTGCCAGTAGAAGCCCTGGCCGAGGCGGGGCAGTTCTGCATGCTTCATGGTGTCTCCTTGACGGGTGCGCAGCGTGCGGCACCGCTTAGTTGCAATTGCGCGATCGCTTCTGCGGACAGTCCCGCCTGCGCCAGCACGCTCGCGGTATGCTCGCCCAGCCGCGGCGGGATGCCCAGCGGCGCGCGCTGGCTGTCGAAGCGCACCGGCGCGCCGGGAAAACGCAGCGTGCCCATGGCCGGGTCTTCGACGGTTTCGAAGAAGCCGGTGGCGGCCAGGTGCGGATCGGCCGGCAGGTCGTCGAGTTCATTGATGCGCGCCACCGGGATCTGCAGGCGTTCGCACAGCTCCACCCAGTGCGCGGTGGTCTGTCCGTGCACGATTTCGCCGGTGAGCTCGTACAGCGTCTCGATATGCCGCGTGCGTGCCGCGATGTCGGCAAAGCGCGCATCGGCGGCCAGCTCGGGGCGCCCGGCGGCTTGGAAGAAGTCGCGCCAGTGCGCATCGGTGTACGGCATCATGCAGACATCGCCGTCGGCGCTGCGGTACGGGCGGCGCAGCGGCGCCAGCACGCGCGGATAGCCGCTGGGGCCGCGCGGCGGCTCGAAATGGCGGCCGTAGAAATGCTCGACCAGGTTGAAGGC
Organism: Cupriavidus sp. FW306-01-F10A; assembly: GCF_058782785.1. Classification (NCBI taxonomy): domain Bacteria; kingdom Pseudomonadati; phylum Pseudomonadota; class Betaproteobacteria; order Burkholderiales; family Burkholderiaceae; genus Cupriavidus; species Cupriavidus sp. FW306-01-F10A. The sequence continues at coordinate 70,022 of NZ_JBYSYA010000009.1, read as the reverse complement.
GACCATGGATTCGAACATCGGCACTTCGACCAGCGTGCCGTGGCCGCTGCCGCCATCGGCATTGCGCCGCGCGCGCCCGGCCAGCGCCGCGCAGACCGACAGCGCGGCCACCAGCCCGCTGGTCTTGTCCGCGGCAATGGTGGGGAAGTAGCGGCTGTCGCCGGTCTGCGCCGCCATCAGCGCGGCATTGCCGGACAGGCCCTGGATGATGTCGTCGTATGCCGGGCGGCCGCCATAGGGGCCATCCTCGGCAAAGCCGAGCAGGCTGACAAAGACCAGCTCCGGGTGGCGCGCCCGCACGTTGTCGGGCGCCAGCCCGAGTGCGGCCAGCTTTTGCGGGCGCATGCTGTGCATCAGCACGTCGGCGCCGCCCAGCACGCGGTCCAGCGCGGCCTGCGCGGCCGGCTGCTTCAGGTCCAGCACCACGCTGCGCTTGCTGCGGTTCACGCCCAGGAAAATGGCCGCCATGCCGGGCTCGGCGGCGGGGCCGGTACGGCGCGTGGAGTCGCCCTCGGGCGGCTCGACCTTGATCACCTCGGCGCCCAGGTCGGCCAGCCACTGGCTGGCATACGGCCCCATCACCACGGTGGACAGGTCGACCACGCGGATGCCTGCAAGCGGCAGCATGTTGTCTCCGATCTTGTTGACTGTGGGGCACAGGGTAGATCAGCAGGCGAGGCTTGGTCTAATATTAGTTTTTTAGAAATCGATATTCACAGGATATTAACAAGCCATGGACTTCCGCCAGCTGCAGCAGTTCGTCGCCCTGGCCGAGACGGGCAACTTCCACCGCGCCGCTGAACGCCTGCACATGGCGCAGCCGCCGCTTTCCATTTCCATCCGCAAGCTCGAGGACCAGCTTGGCACGGCGCTGTTCGTGCGCACCTCGCGCGGGGTGCGGCTGACGCAGGCGGGCGAGGCCGCGCTGCACGATGCGCGCCGTGCACTGTTCCATGCACAGCAGGCACGTGCCGCCGCGATCGCCGCGGGGCAGGGCGAGCGCGGCGCGCTGCGCATCGGCTTTATCGGCTCGGCGACGTATGCGCTGCTGCCCAAGCTGATCCCGGCGTTCCGCGCGGCGCATCCCGGCATCGAGCTGATCCTGCATGAATCCACCACCGCCGCGATCCTGGACCGCCTGGAAAAGCACCAGATCGACGCCGGCCTGGTGCGCTTCCCGATCCTGAACACCGGCAACTATTCGCTGACGCCGCTGGAAAACGACGTCTTTGTCGCGGCGGTGCCGGCTGACAGCCCGCTGGCAGGCGCAGACGCCATCCCGCTGCGCGCGCTTGCGGACGAGCCCTTCATCATGTATCCGGCGGCGCAGGTGCCCAACCTGCACGCGGTGGCCATGCTGCTGTGCCAGCAGGCGGGCTTTGTGCCGCGTGTCACGCAGGAGGCGGTGCAGGTGCAGACCCAGGTCAGCCTGGTCGAGAGCGGGCTTGGCGTGGCCCTGGTGCCGAGCGTGGCGGCGCGCTACGCCAACCGGCGCGTGCGCTTCCTGCCATTGTCCAGCCCGCGGCCGGCCGGGCGCATCGGCATTGCGCTGGCGGCGCGGCCTGATGACGGCGACCGCCAGGTGCAGCGCTTCCTCGCGGCGGCGCAGGCGGCGGTGAACTGATGGGGGGTGGTGCGGCGCCTCAGGCGGCGCGCGGGCGCGGCGCGCGCGGCCGCACAGCCGGGGTCACGCCGGCGCGCTCCAGGTTCACGCCCGGCAGCAGGTGCAGCAGCCGCACCAGCTCTGACTGGCGATGCGTGCCGGTCTTGCGCAGCGTGTCGCGGATATGCACGCGCACGGTGTGGGGCGAGAGAAATTCGCGCTCGGCAATCTCGTTGAGGGTTTCGCCGGCAGCCAGGCGGATCGCGATAATGCTCTCCTTGCGCGACAGCCCGAACAGCGAGGTCAGCACGCCGGCATCCAGCACCGAGCGCGATTCCGAGTTGCCGAACAGCATCATCGCGGCCGGCAGCTGCCACGGGCCCTCCACCGGCTGGCGCGATACCAGCGGCGTGACGATGATCGGCACCGGCTGTCCGCCGGAAGTGATGTGCATCCAGGAGCCGGAGGCCGCCTCAGTGCCGCGGGCGCGCATGGCACCGTCTAGCAGCTTGCGCAGCACCGCCTGCAGGGTCTCGCTGTGGGCGCGCAGCACGCCGCCCTGCAGCGACAGGTGGCCGTCGGCCTGCACCAGCGCCTCGGCCCAGCTGTTGGCATAGCGCACGCGCAGGTCGGCCTGCAGTACCATCACGCCGAAGTCCAGCGTATCCAGCCCGGCCAGGCCCAGGCTGGCCAGTCCGCTCAGCTCGAAGTTGCGCTGCTGCATCCGTGCCGCGCGCACCCAGTGCGGCATCACGTGGGCCAGGCGCCGCTCGCGCTGGCCCACGCTGATGCTGCCCGCGCTGGTGCCGCTCATCAGCACGCAAACCTCGGCGTTCTCGATCAGGCGGATGCCTTGCTCCAGTCCGCTGCAGGCCAGCGCAGCCGTGGCCGCATCCGCCATGCCGCCATGGTGCGAGGCCACCAGCGCGGCGGTACCGTCGCAGGCCAGCGCGGGGGCGTCATCGGGGGTGCAGCAAGCGCCCGCATGGGGCAGGTCGAGCGGACCGGGCAGCCAGTCGGGCATGCTGGCGCCGCTGGTGAAGCAGCCGTGCGGGGTCACGCCAAGGCGGGCGTAGCCGGCCAGCTTGTCCCAGATCAGGTAACGCGGGCTGCCTGTGCAGGTGTATCGGGAAAAGAGGTCGAGGGCGGCGGGCATGGCCGCAACGTCCAGCGCGGACTCGTAGATTGAGTCGACCAGACGATGGAAGTCCTCGTCCGTAGTCGGGTGTTCGCCCATGTTCAGATCCCCCCGGTGGCAAACGCCTATTGCTCTGCGCCACGGCAAGTGGCTACATCTTTTTGTGTTATCGGTTCCGTTCTGGCGTTCTGTATCTGCGCCGATACGGATGCTGCTGGCGGCGCGCATTGTCCCGTCATGTCCGCCGTAACGCAATCATGCCAAACAATGTTGTTTGTTTTATCCCCCGTATCGGGGGGGAAAATACGGATTGCACGGCGTAACTCCCCAGCCAGGCCAGGCAGGGGCCGTTATCATGCCGGGGCGCGATGGTAATACGCTTGAGGAAAACTTCAAAATCCTCGACGCGGAAACAGTCCAGCGTTTCTCCCATGCCACAGCAGCGCTGGCTATTGTGGCGCAGGGCTCACGTCCTCCTTGCCCGCCAGCTGCGCGACCCCGCCATCCACCTGGATCGTCAGGCTCGGCGATGCCATGCGGATGTCGTTGGCGTCGAAATTGCGCTTGAGCCGCGCATTGAAGGCGCGCGTGATCTCGGCCTGCATCAGCGGCCGGGTCTTGAACTGTGCCATCACCACCGGGCCGTTCGGGTCGAACCGGTCCAGCCCCAGGATGTCCAGCCCCGACATCAGGTTGCGCGCGTAGCGATGGTCGCGCGCCAGTTCGGCGCCGGTGGTGCGGATCAGCTCCAGCGCCTGGTCCAGGTCGCTCTGGTAGGTGATGCCGATGTTGAACACCGCGTAGCCATAGCCGCGCGACAGGTTCTTGACCGCCTTGATCTGGCTGTACGGCAGCGTGTGCAGCGCGCCGCGGCCGTCGCGCAGCTTGACCGTGCGGATGGTCATGGCTTCGACCACGCCGGCGTGGTCCGGCAGCTCGATCGAGTCGCCGATGGCGATGGAGTCCTCGACCACGATGAACAGCCCCGTGATCAGGTCCTGCACCAGGCTTTGCGCGCCAAAGCCGATGGCCAGGCCGACCACGCCCGCGCCGGCCAGCAGCGGCGTCACGTTGACGCCCAGGTTGGCCAGCACCGCGATCACCGTGATCACCAGCAGGCCGATGAACGAGGCGTTGCGCACCAGCGGCAGGATGGTCTTGGCCCGCAGGCTGGGCTGCGCGCCGCGTCCGTGCGCCGGCGACAGGGATTGCATGATGGCGGTGTCGATCAGCAGCCAGACCAGCCAGGCCAGCAGCACGGTGCTGGTGACGCTGAAGACCGTCTCGGTGAGATGGCGGCCCGCGGCGGAGGACTCGGCCAGGCGCACCAGCGAAGTGCCCCAGACGCGCATCACCATCTCGATGAAGACCGCCCAGATCAGCACGCGCACCAGCGCCAGCGCAAAGCGCCCGAAGCGCTGCAGGTAGGCCGAGCGGCGGCGGTCGCGGATGCGCGGCGCGCGCGCGGTGGCCTTGGGCGAGTGCCCCACCACCATCGTCAGCAGCAGCCCGGCGAGGAACAGCGCCACCGATGCCACCGTGCGGCGCAGGAACACATCCGCATTGCCGGTGGCCAGGATGGTGCCGACCACCGATGCCACCACCACCGCCAGCACCGGCAGGTGCCAGGCCTGGCCGGCCAGCCGCAGCAGGTCGGTCACGGCTGGCCGGGCCTGGCGGAAGGCCAGCGGCCGCTGCCCGATCAGCTGGCCGATCTGCCGGCGGAAACACAGCGCGAACGCGCCGATGCCCAGTGCCGCGGCGATATTGGCCACGGTGGCCACCAGGGCGCACAGGTTGGTGCCGAGCACGGCGATCACGCGGCTGTCGGTGGCGCCGTCGCCCAGTGCCGCCAGCGCCCCCGTGCAGAACAGCAGCCACGGTGAGTGCGCCAGCAGCTGCCGCACCGCCAGCTGCCGGTGCGCGGTGCGGAACAGCGTGAAGATGACCTGGCACACCGCTGCCGCGATCGCACCGGCCACGATCGCATACGCGACCAGCACGGCGGCGACGCTGGCCGGCGATTGGGCATACACGTGCTGGGCCAGCAGCACCGTCAGCCCGAACGCGACTACCCAGGGCCCGATATGGCGCAGCATGAAGACGCCGACGTCGACCCACGACGGCAGTTCGGGCAGCTTGCCGCGCTCGGCGCGCGTGGGTTTGCCCGCGCGCCGGCGCCGGATGCGGTGGCCAATCTCCCACAAGGCCCCGCCGCTCACCGCCCAGACTGCCAGCACCAGCGCGAATTCACGCAGCGAGGCCAGCGCCGTGCGGGTGCCGTTGTGGCTGAGCGCGGCGTGCCATTCCTCGCCCGCGAAGCGCGTGCGCCAGCGCCAGAACTGCCACGGGCCGCGATCCTCGCGCAGATGGGAATCGACCTCGTCCAGCACTTCAGCGACGGCACCGATCAGGCCGGGCGCGGAGGCGCCGGCCGCGGCTGCCGCGGCGGAGGCGGGCGCGGCCCCGGAGCCACCCAGCCCCTGGCGCATGGTTTGCAGCTGGCCGACCAGGGCGCGCCGCTCGCCGTCGTTCTGCAGCGTTGCGATCACCTGGTCCAGCGACTGCGCCAGCGGCACGCTGGCGGCGGGTGCGCTGGCCGGCGCCGCGGGTTTCTCCGCCTTGCCCAGCAGTGCCGCGAGGGAGCCGGCCGGGGTGGCGTGCGCCGGGATGGCGCACAGCAGCGTCAACAGCGCGGCCAGCATGGCGAGCGCACGCAGCACCGGCTGCAGTGCGGCATGCCAGCGGGGCGCAGGGGTGGGGGCGTGGTGTTCGGGTTTGTGCATGGTTCGTAGTCGGTTGCCGGTGCCGGGCGGCGCCGGAATGGCCGTCGATCGCGTCACTGTAGCGCATCGGTTGCGCCGGGTGCCGGAGCGCGCCGCAGGCCCGCGCCATCCTCATTCGTCGCTTCGGACGATGCGTCGCAACGGCCGATCCACGAATCTTGACCCCACTCCGGTACAGGCGATTCTTGCGCCTGCCGGCTTCATCAAACCGCGGGGCCGCGCTGGATCCGGCCAGGCCAGGAACAAGAGACAAGGGAAGACGAGATGGAACTCAATGCATCGGTATCGGCAGTGGTGACGGGTGGCGCTTCGGGCCTGGGCGCGGCGACGGCACGTGCGCTGGCAGCGCAGGGCGTGCGCGTGGCGCTGTTCGACCTCAACGTGGAGAAGGGCGAAGCGCTGGCGCGTGAACTGGGCGGCGTGTTCTGCCAGGTCAACGTCACCTCGGAGGCCGAGGTCGAGGCCGGCTTTGCCAAGGCGCGCGCCGCCATCGGCCAGGAACGCATCCTGGTCAACTGCGCCGGCACCGGCAACGCCATCAAGACCGCCTCGCGTTCCAAGGAAGCGCCGGACCAGATCAAGCATTTCCCGACCGATGCCTTCGAGCGCATCATCCAGATCAACCTGATCGGCACCTTCCGCTGCATCGCGCGCTCGGCCGCGGGCATGCTGACGCTGGACAGCGCCGGCGGCGAGCGTGGCGTGATCATCAATACCGCGTCGGTGGCGGCGCAGGACGGCCAGATGGGCCAGGCCGCGTACTCGGCATCGAAGGCGGGCGTGGTCGGCATGACGCTGCCGATTGCGCGCGACCTGGCGGGCGAAGGCATCCGCGTCAACACCATCCTGCCAGGCATCTTCAATACCCCGCTGCTGCAGGGCGCGGCAGAGAACGTCAAGGCCGCGCTGGCCGCTTCGGTGCCGTTCCCCAAGCGCCTGGGGCAGCCGGAAGAGTTTGCCTCGCTGGCCGTCGAGATGTGCCGCAACGGCTATTTCAACGGCGAGTCGGTGCGCCTGGACGGCGCCATCCGCATGGCGCCGCGCTGAGCGTAGCGCCGGCACATCGTCATGGCCGGGCCCGCGCACCGCTGGTCCGGCCACTATCAGAATCAGGAGACGCGGATGGACTTCAGCTATCTGACGACACTGCCCCACGCGGTACGCCACTTCGCGCGCCTGCGGCCCGAGGCGGTGGCGTATGCGTTCGAAGGCCGGCAGACCACCTATGCCGGGTTCGAGCGGAACACCAATCGCGTGGCACAGGCCTTGCTGGCTGAAGGCGCCGGGGTCGGCGAGCGCATCGGCTATATCGGCAAGAACAGCGACCACTATTTCGAACTGCTGCTTGGCGCGTCCAAGATCGGCGCGGTGATGACGCCGGCCAGCTGGCGCCTGGCGCCGCCCGAGGTGGAATTCATCCTCGGCCATTGCGATGCCGTGGTCCTCTTCGTCGGGGCGGAATCGGCGGCAATGGTCCGGAACCTGCTGCCCGCGCTGCCGATGGTGCGCAAAGTGGTGGTGATGGAGCCGTGCGCCGGGCAAGACGACTGGCAGTGCTACACCGACTGGCGCGATGCGCAGCCGGACACGCCGCCCGCGCACCAGCCCGCCGCGCATGACGTGCTGCTGCAGCTATACACGTCCGGCACAACGGGCCGGCCCAAGGGCGCGATGCTGACGCACCGCAACCTGACCATCGGCACCGAAGTCAGCGAGCGCGAGAACGTGCTCTGGTCGCACTGGGTCGCCGACGATGTTTCGCTGGTGGCGATGCCGGTGGCGCATATCGGCGGCTCCGGCTGGGGCCTGCGCAACCTGCTGTCCGGTGCCAAGGGCGTGGTCGCGCGCGAGTTCGATCCGCGCGCGGTGCTCGACTTTATCGAGCGCGAACGCATCAGCAAGCTGTTCCTGGTGCCGGCCGCGATGCAGATCGTGCTGCGCGACCCGCGCGCGCGCCAGGTGGACTACTCGCGCCTGAAGTACCTGCTGTACGGCGCCGCGCCGATTCCCGCGGCGCTGCTGCGCGAGGGCATCGAGGTGTTCGGCTGCGGCTTCGTGCAGCAGTACGGCATGACCGAGACCACCGGCACCATCGTGGCGCTGCCGCCCGAGGACCACACCACCGAGGAAGTGCCGCGCATGCGTGCCGCGGGCAAGCCGCTGCCTGGCGTGGAGATCAAGGTGGTCGACTATGAAGGCCGCCAGCTCGCGCCCGGCGAGGTCGGCGAGCTCGTGGTGCGCTCGCAGCACAACATGGCCGGCTACTGGAAACAGCCCGAAGAGACCGCGCGCACCATCGACGCCGAAGGCTGGCTGCACACCGGCGATGCGGGCTACATGGATGCCGAGGGCTACCTGTACATCCATGACCGCGTCAAGGACATGATCATCAGCGGCGGCGAGAATGTCTATCCGGCCGAGGTCGAAAGCGCGATCTACGGCCACCCGCAGGTGGCCGACGTGGCGGTGATCGGGGTGCCGGACGAGAAGTGGGGCGAGGCGGTCAAGGCCATCGTCGTGCTCAAGCCGGGGCAGGCCCCGGACCAGGCCGGCATCATCGCGTGGACGCGCCAGCGGCTGGCGGGATTCAAGGTGCCCAAGAGCATCGAGTTCGTCGAGGCGCTGCCGCGCAACCCGTCGGGCAAGCTGTTGCGGCGCAAGCTGCGCGAGCCGTTCTGGGAAGGGATGAACCGGCGCGTGAACTGACGCCGGCATGCAGCAAGCAAAAGCCCGCCGTCACTGGCGGGCTTTTGCTTTGGCGGGCGGGGAACGGGGCGCCCGCTATAATCCGCGCAGGCACTGTGCCGCCTTACCACGTTCACCCGCAATATTGCGCGACCATACCTTTCCGCCATGTCCAAGGACCCCGCGCAAGCCCGCCTGACCCGCCGCTATGTCGAAAAACGCGAGGCCATCCTGGACGCCGCCGCGCGGCGCTTCAACCACCAGGGCGTACGGGGCACCACCTTGTCGGATGTCGCCGAGGACGTGGGCCTGAGCACCAACAGCATCACCTACTACTACCGCAAGAAGGAAGACCTGGTGGTGGCGTGCCTGCTGCGCACCATCGGCGAGATGGTGGACATTGCCAGCGCGGCCCAGCAGCAGCCGGCGCCGCGCGACCGGGTGGAGGCCTTCATCGCGCTGTTCTTCGAGCGCCTGGCGCGTACCGCCACCGGCGAGCGGCCTGAGCTGATGAGTTTCCGCGAGATCCGGGCGCTGCCGGACAGCCATGCCGATATCGCATTCGACGCCTATACCGACATGTTCCGCCGCATCCGCCAGCTGCTGCGCGAACGCCCGCCGGCCGATCCGGCGCAGCGCAGTGCGCTGAGCGCGCGCGCCCACCTGCTGCTGTCGCTGGCGACCGGCGCGATGTCGTGGGTGGAGCGCTATGAGCCCGAGGACTATCCGAAGGTGGCGCAGACCGTGGTCGACGTGCTGCTGCACGGCATTGCCGCGCCGTCGGCCCGCTGGCATGCGCAGATGGACGTATCCGCGCTGCTGCCGGCGCCGGACAGGCCCGAGACCACGCAGGAGGCCTTCCTGCGCGCGGCGACCGAGCTGCTCAACGAGCAGGGCTATCGCGGCGCATCGGCCGATCGCATCTCGGCGCGGCTGAACCTGACCAAGGGCGCGTTCTATCACCACAACGAGAACAAGGACGACCTGATCTCGGCCTGCGTCGACCGCATGTTCGCAGTGATCCGCAATACCCAGACGCTGGTGGAAAACGGCCCCGGCACCGGCTGGGACAAGCTGTGCGCGGTGTCGCGGGCGCTGGTGCAATACCAGTTCTCCAGCCAGGGACCGCTGCTGCGCCTGACCATCTATGGCGCGCTGCCCGAGGACATGCGCAAGGAGAAGATGCTGACCATGAGCCGGCTGTCGGCGCGGATCGTGCGCTTCCTGGTGCTGGGCATGCAGGATGGCTCGATCCGGGCACTGGACCAGTCCATTGCCGCGCTGCAGGTCAACGGCATGATCAATGCCGCGGTGGAGTTGTCCCGCTGGGTGCGCGACGCCCACGCGGACAACGCCGCTGACCTGTTCGTGCGGCCGTTGCTGATGGGCATCCTGTCGGAGCCCTGAGCGCTAGCGCACGCTCAAGTGTAGAGGTGGCAGGCCACCATCTGGCCATCCGGCTGCGCCTGCAGCGCCGGGTCTTCGCTGCGGCAACGCGCCATCGCCACTGGGCAGCGGGTATGGAAGCGGCATCCCGATGGCGGATTCATCGGGCTCGGCACCTCGCCCTGCAGCACGATGCGCTTGCGGCTGCGCTCGCCTTCCACGCTGGCCACCGGCACCGCGGACAGCAGCGCCTGGGTGTAGGGATGGCGGGGGCGGGCGTAGAGCGCCTCGCGGCTTGCGATCTCGACGATGCGGCCCAGGTACATTACCGCGATGCGGTCGCTGATATGCCGCACCACGGCCAGGTCGTGCGCGATGAACAGGTAGGACAGGCCAAGCCGCCGCTGCAGCGACATTAGCACGTTGACCACCTGCGCCTGGATCGACACGTCGAGCGCCGACACCGGCTCATCGCAGACGATGACGCTGGGCCCGAGCGCCAGCGCGCGGGCGATGCCGATGCGCTGGCGCTGCCCGCCGGAGAATTCGTGCGGGTAGCGGTCCGCCATATAGGGCAGCAGCCCGACCATGTCCAGCAACTCCGCCACGCGCGCGCGACGGGCGCTGCGCCCGCCAGGGAAATCATGCACCTCCAGCGGTTCGCTGATGATGTCGCTGACCTTCATGCGCGGGTTCAGGGAGCCGAAGGGATCCTGGTAGACCATCTGCACGCTGCGGCGGAATTGCTGCTCCTGCGCGCGCGTGAAGCTGGCCAGGTCGTCGCCGCGGAAGGCGATGCGTCCGGCGCTGGCGGCCAGCATCTTGAGGATGGCAAGCCCGGTGGTGGACTTGCCGCAGCCGCTTTCGCCGACCAGGCCCAGGGTCTCGCCACGGCGCAGAGTGAATGACACGCCGTCGACCGCCCTGACCGAGCCCACCTGGCGCTTGAGCAGCACGCCGCGCGTGACCGGGAAATGCACCTTGAGGTCGTCGACGCGCAGGATCTCATCGCCACTCTGCACGTCGGCCCGCACGTGAAGCTGCACACCCGCCTGCACACCGCCGTTTCCCGTTGCCGGCTCCGCTATCGCTTCAATGGAGTTCATGGAGGAAGCACGCCTTGAAATGTTGGTCGGAAAGCTGCCGCGTGGCCGCGTCCGGCACGCCGAGCAACGGCGGCCGGGCGCTGCGGCACTGGTCGATCGCCTGCTTGCAGCGCGGCAGGAAGGCGCAGCCCGGGCCCAGCGCAGTCAGGTCGGGCGGCTGGCCTTCGATGGGAACCAGCGGCTCCCGGGTGTCGCCGTCAATGCGCGGCACGGAGGCCATCAGCCCGCGCGTGTAGGGGTGGGCGGGCTGCCGGTACAGGGCCTCGGCGGAAGCGGTCTCCACCAGCCTGCCACCGTACATCACGGCAACCCGGTCGGCATAGCGCGCCACCACGCCCAGGTCATGCGTGATCAGGATCAGCGCCGTGCCCATGCGCTCGGCCAGGTCCTTCAGCAGGTCCAGGATCTGGGCCTGCACGGTGACGTCGAGCGCGGTGGTGGGCTCGTCGGCGATGATCAGGCGCGGCTCGCAGGCCAGCGCCATGGCAATCATCGCGCGCTGGCGCATGCCGCCCGAAAACTGGTGCGGATAGGCTGAAAGCCGGCTCTGGGGCTCGGGGATCTGGACCTTGCCGAGCAGCTCGCCGGCCATCCCCAGCGCGGTCTTCCAGGGCAGGCCGCGATGCAGGTGGATGGGCTCGGCAATCTGCTTGCCGATGGTGAGCGCCGGGTTCATCGACGACATCGGCTCCTGGAAGATCATCGCGATGCGGTTGCCGCGGATGGCACGCATGCCGCGGGGGCCGAGCCTGAGCAAGTCCTGGCCCTCGAACACGATCTCGCCGGCGTCGATCGAGCCGCCCGGGGCGGGGATCAGGCCCAGTATCGACAGGGCAGTCACGCTCTTGCCCGAGCCGGATTCACCGACGATGGCCAGGGTCTCGCCCGGGGCCACGTCGAACGAGACCTGGTCGACGGCGGTCACCACGCCGCGATCGGTGCGAAAGCGCGTGGTGAGGTCCCTGACCTGCAGGATGGGCTGCGTCATGCGTGTCTCCTCGGGCGGCTCAGAAGCCAAGCTTCTTCTTCATGTCCTGGTCGATCCACATGCGTGCATAGATCGGCCCGGGCCGCACCGCGCCCGCGCGCAGCTCGCCGCCGTAGTTGCGCACCCACGGCCACCAGGCGGTGTACATGTAGGGCGTGGGCAGCCAGATATAGGGCGCTTCGGCCAGGATATCGCGCGTGAGCCCGCGCAGCGCTTCCTGCCGCTTGCCGAGGTCGCGCAGCTCGAAGGCGGCTTCCACCCGCTTCGTGTACGCGTCGTTGCCCCACTGCGCGGCGTTCCATACCTGTCCCGGCACGAAGCTCTTGCGGATCGTGGTGGTGGGATTGGTATGGCCGTTGGCCATCATGTAGCCGGGCGCATTGGTCCGGGTCGTCATCGCGGACAGGAACGCGCCGTACTCCATCGGCTGGATTTCGATGCGCACATTGACCTGTTCCAGGTACGCGGCGATCAGCGGCAGCAGCTCCATATGGTCCGGGGCGCATGCGCACACCTGCACCTTGAACTTGAAGCCCTTGGGGTAGCCGGCCTCGGCCAGCAGCTTGCGGGCCTTGTCGGGGTTGTAGGTGAAGAGCTCCTTCACGTTCTCCGGCATGGCGCTGAGCGGCTCGAAGTAGCCCACATAGTCCGGGTGCTGCGGATAGGCGAACAGTTCCGCGTTGCCGCCGTAGTACTGCTTGACGATCTCCTGCTTGTTGACCGCCATGTTGAGCGCGCGGCGCACGCGGATATCGTTGAAAGGCTTGGTGTCAACGCGCATGGCCAGGTACTGCCCGGTGAAGGACAGCCAGCGCGACCATTGCAGCTGCGGCGCGCTCTTCTTCAGCTCCTCCACCGAGGTCCAGCGTATGCCTTCCATGACGTCGAGCTTGCCCGTGCGCAGCATGGTGTTGCGCGTGGCTTCGTCCTTGATGGTGCGCAGCACCATCTTGTCGACGAAAGGCAGCTTGAAATCCTTGCCGCCCACCTTCTCGGTATCCCAGTACAAGGCGTTGCGCGTATAGGTGCTGGCGTTGCCCTGCACAAACTGGGTCAGCTGGAACGGGCCGCTGCCATTGACGTGCTTCCAGTTGCCGGCGCCGGCGTTGGCCACCTCCTTCGGCATGATGCCGGAGTAGTAGCCCCAGCCGAAGCGGTAGTCCCACTCGGCGTTGTACTTGCTGAAGCGGAACAGCACCGTATGCTTGTCCTTCGCTTCCACCTTGGCCAGGTGGTCGAAATAGGTGGGGATCTTCTTCGCGCTTTCGGCCTGGCGCGTGTAGCTGAAGACCACGTCGTCCGCCACCAGTTCGCGCTCTTCCATCACGCCGGGCTTGGCCGGGAACCTGACGCCCTTGCGCAGCCTGACTTCCAGCGTCTGCGGATCGAGCCATTTCCAGCTTTCGGCCAGTTCGCCGCGGATGGCGTCCTCGGGCAGCCACGCGTCGGCCTGGAAACTGTACTTGCCGCCGAGGCGCCTGGACTTGGACAGGTCGGCCACGAACAGCTGCTCGTAGACCTGGCCGGTGTCGTAGTTCTGCTTCCAGTTCCAGTCGGCGAGGTCCCATGACAGGGCCGAGATGGTCGGGTAGACCGAGCCGATCTCCAGCGTGCCGCCGTACTTGGGCGCGTCGCTCTGCGCGCCCGCCGTGGCTGCGCACAAGGCGAGCACCACGCCCGCCAACATCGAGGATGCCTGTGTGTTCAAACCGAAGCCCTCCGTGGTCGACTGCCGTTGGCCCGGCGGCATGGCCGCGCGGGAAATCCGTGCCCCGCGCGCCAGCGCGGCGGGGATTGCTATTCGGGCGGGCGCTAGCGCGTGCCGCGCATGCGTGGGTCCAGCAGGTCGCGCAGGGCGTCGCCGTAGATATTGATCGCGTAGACCACGATGGTGAGGCAGATGCCCGGCGCCAGCGCCAGCCAGGGGCCCTGGAACATGAAGGTGCGGCCGTCGCCTGACAGCATGCCGCCCCACGTGGGCGCGGGCGGCGGCACGCCCAGGCCCAGGAAGGACAGGCCGGATTCCGCGAGGATTGCCGTGCCGACCCGGGTGGTGAACAGCACGATCACCGGGGGCAGGACATTGGGCAGGATATGGCGCCACAGGATGCGCGTGGTTGACGCGCCCATCGATTGCGCGGCGTGGACATACATGTTCTCGCGCACCGAGACCACCGCGCTGCGCACGATGCGCGAGCCGCCGATGCCAAGCAGCAGCCCCAGCGTGCAGACGATCTGCCAGCTGCCCGGGCCCAGCACCGAGACCACCACGATCAGGATCACCAGGTCCGGGAAGCTCATCCAGGCATCGACCATGCGCTGAACGATCAGGTCCAGCTTGCCGCCGAGGTAGCCGGTCAGGATGCCGAGCAGCACCGAGATCGCCGTGGCGAGCGTGGCCGCGCTCAGGCCGATCACCACCGACAGCTGCGCGCCGTACAGGCAGCGCGACAGCATGTCGCGGCCAAGGTTGTCGGTGCCGAACGGATGCGCCCAGGAGGGCGCCTGCAGCCGTTGCAGCATGTTGATCTCGTTCATGCCGTACGGCGCCAGCAGCTCGGCAAACACGCCGCAGAACAGGAAGATGGCGCAGATGACGGCGCCGGCGGCGCCCAGCGGCTTGTCGCGGAACAGCCGGCCGAGCAGCCCGCGGCCGGGCACGGCGCGCCGGGCCGGCGCGGCAACAGCAGCGGGGGCGGCGGGATTGGGGTGCAGGGCGGGTTTGGCCATCAGCGGTGCCTCACTTTGGGATCGAACAGCCCGTAGCTCAGGTCGACGAGCAGGTTGATCAGCATCACCGCGACGCCCACCACCAGGAACACGCCGGTGATGACCGGATAGTCGCGCTGGTGCACGGCGTCGAGCAGCAGCAGGCCCATGCCGGGCAGCGCGAAGATCTGCTCGATGATGACCGCGCCGCCGATCAGCAGCGGCGCCTGCAGTCCGATCAGCGTCACCACCGGGATCAGCGCGTTGCGCAGGGCGTGGCGCAGCACCACCAGGCGCTCGCTCAGGCCCTTGGCCCAGGCGGTGCGGATATAGTCCTGGCGCAGCACCTCGAGCATCATGGTGCGGGTCATGCGCATGGTGATGGCGGACAGCGCCATGCCCAGCACGATGGCGGGGATCAGCATGTTGCGCACATGCTGCACCGGGTCTTCATGGAAGGGCACGTAGCGGGCCTCGGGCGACCAGCCCCACCAGACCGAGGGGAACACCATCACCATGGTGCCGAGCCAGAAGCTGGGGATGGCCAGCATCAGGATGGAGAACGAGCGCGCGATGTAGTCGGCGGCGCTGTCCTGGCGGATGGCAGACAGCACGCCGATCGGCAGCGCCACCGACAGCGCCACCACCAGCGCGATCACGCCCAGCGAGAAGGTGGCGGGAATGCGCGCGGTCACCATCGACAGCACCGGCTCGCCCTGCCACAGGGACTGGCCCAGGTCGCCGCGCAGCACGATGCCGCCGACCCAGTGCACATACTGCTGCCACATCGGGCGGTCCATGCCGAGGGCGCGGACCAGGTCTTCGCGGGTACGGGTATCGGCGCTGATGTCGTTCTGGCTCAGCATCAGGTCGACCACATCGCCGGGCACCATGCGCACGATGGTGAAGACGATCAGGCTGGCGAACAAGAGCGTGGGGACCAGCGCCAGCAGCCGGCGCAGCACGTAGGCGCTCATCGCAGCCCTCGCAGCGCCGCGTTGGCGCGGCTGGCCGAAACGGAGGATACCGGCAACACGAATCTGCATGATGCTTGGTGCATGTCGTCTCCTGTCTCCCGATCCCTTTGCATCCGCCAGCACAGGATTCTGCTGCTGGGTGGGAGTGGTTTTTGCTATTTCACCGGTGGTGAAACACCGTTGCGGGTGGTCTTGCGAGGCCGTGATCCCAGCATACTGATCGTTCGAAACGAAAACAACCCGATTGCCGCGCGGAAAGGCTAGTGGTTTTCCATGGCCCCGCGGCGGTGTGCGGGACGCGCGCCGGCACGCGCACGCCGGGCCCGGCTGCACGTTGCCTGCGCCAGCGCGCGCGCTGGCTAGTAGCCGCGCAGCGTGGCCCAGCGCTGCAACTGGGCGTTGGCATCGCCAAGCAGTTCCTGGGCCGTGCGTGCCCGCTTCATGAAGAAGCCGATCTCCAGTGCGTCGGTCATGCCGATGCCGCCATGCATCTGCACGCCCTCCTGCACGGCCAGGGTCGCGCTGGTGCCAGCGCGCGCCTTGGCAACGCAGACCAGGCCGGCGGCGTCGTCCGTGCCGGCATCGAGCCGCTGCTGGCACTGCAGCACGGCGGCACGGGTGATCTCGATCTCGGTGAACAGGTGCGCGGCGCGGTGCTGCAGCGCCTGGTACTCGCCGATGATGCGGCCGAACTGGCGGCGCTCCTTCAGGTAGGCAAGTGTGCGCTCGAAGGTTTCGTCGGCGATGCCGAGCAGTTCGGACGCCAGCACGGCGCGGCCAACGTCGAGCACGCGCTCCAGCATGGCGGCGCCATTGCCGGGGGTGCCCAGCACAGCGGCGCCCGGCAGCCGCACCTCGCGCAGGGTCACGCGCGCCGCATTGGTGGCGTCGGCCATGACCGTACGCTCGATCGAGAGGCCGGCGCTGCCGGCAGGAACCAGGAAGAGCGTGATGCCGTCGCGGTCGTCGGGCGCGCCGGCGGTGCGCGCCGCCACGATCAGGGTGTCGGCGACGTGGCCATCGACGACAAAGACCTTGTCGCCGTCGAGGCGGAAGCCGTCGCCGTCGGCGCTTGCGCGCAGGGCATGGCGCATGGGCCGGTGCCTGGCGCTCTCTTCCAGTGCCAGCGCGGTCAGGTGCTGGCCGGCGGTTATGGCGGGCAGCATCGCCGTGCGCTGCGCATCGCTGCCGTAGTGGGTGAGCAGCGCCGCGCCCAGCACGGCGGTGGACAGGAACGGCGAGGGCGCCAGCGTGCGCCCGATCGCTTCCATGATGATGCCGGCCTCCACCACGCCCAGGCCGCTGCCGCCATATTGCTCGGGCACCAGCACGCCGGCGAAGCCGAGTTCGGCAAATTGCTGCCACAAGGAGCGGGAGAAGCCGGTCTCGTCGCGGGTATCGCGCAGCGTGCGCAGCGCGGAGATCGGGGCGGATTCGCGCAGGAAGGTCAGGGCGCTGTCGCGCAGCATTTCCTGCGTCTGGTTCAGTACGATGGGCATGGGCGGACTCGTGTCTGGGTACGTGGCAGCGGGGGAGAGCGCGCGGTGCCGGGCTCAGGCGCCCGGCAGGCCGAGCAGGCGCTTGGCGACGATATTGAGCTGGACCTCGCTGGTGCCGCCCTCGATCGAGTTCGCCTTGCTGCGCAGCCACGCGCGTGCCAGCGCGCCCTGCTGGCTGCGCTCGCTTTCCCACTCCAGCGCGTCGCTGCCGCCGATCGACATCAGCAGCTCGTGGCGGCGCTTGTTCAGTTCCGCACCGTAGTACTTGAGCACCGACGAGAACGCCGCGATGCCCTCGCCCTGGCGGGCCAGGTCGCGCACGCGCTCGCCGGCCGCGGCAAAGGCGGCCTCGTCGATCTCGAACTGCGCGATGTGCGCGCGCAGCATCGGCTCGTCAAGCCGGCCGGCGGCGTCCAGCCCGATGGCCTTGGCAGCGTGCGCGCCAAGCGGCTGCCGCATGCCGCGGCTGCCGATGGCGCTGATCATCTCGCGCTCATGGGTGAGCAGGTACTTGGCAATCTCCCAGCCGCGGTTGAGCTCGCCGACCAGTTGTGCGCGGGGCACCGCGACGTCGTCGAAGAAGGTCTCGCAGAATGGGGATTTGCCGGAGATCAGCGGGATGGGCCGGGTCGTCACGCCCGGCGTTTCCATGTCGAACAGCAGGAAGCTGATGCCGGTGTGCTTTTGCGCCGCGGCATCGGTGCGCACCAGGCAGAAGATCCAGTCGGCCTGGTCGGCATAGGACGTCCACACCTTCTGGCCGTTGACCAGGAAATGATCGCCGCGGTCCTCGGCGCGGGTCTGCAGCGCGGCCAGGTCGGAGCCGGCGTTGGGCTCGGAGTAGCCCTGGCACCAGCGGATCTCGCCGCGGGCGATGCGGGGCAGGTGCTCGCGCTTCTGGGCCTCGGTGCCGTACCTGAGCAGGGCGGGGCCAAGCATGGAGATGCCGAAGCTCTGCAGCGGCACGCGGCAGCCGAGCCGGGCCATTTCCTCGCGCAGCACCTTGGCCTGCTCGCGCGGCAGGCCGGCGCCGCCGTATTCCGTGGGCCATTCGGGCACGGTCCAGCCCTTGTCGGCCATGCGGCCAAGCCACTGGCGCTGGGCCTCGGACTGGAAGCGGAACCTGCGCCCGCCCCAGCAGATGTCGTCTTCGTTGCGCACCGGCTGCCGCATCTCGGCCGGACAGTTCTGCTCCAGCCAGGCGCGCGCCTGCTGCCGGAAGGTCTCCAACTCGTCCACGCGTGTCTCCTTGTTCTCGGGTGCCTGTCGCTGGACGCCTCTTTCTCTGGCGCGCTGCCGGTGAGGTCGCCCGCACCTGGCTGGTCGGCCAGGCGGCGTATCCCGTTATACAAGTCGCATCTGGTAGCGTCAATACTCAATTACCTAAAATGGATGTGGCGGGCGCTGCGGCCAGAGCTGCAAAGTGCACGCATCGCAGGCCATAGTTCATATCCGAGGTTGCGCTGCAGCACGAAATATCCCAGAAATGAAGGGGTAATTCGACGTAATTACCCGGTGAAAGGGAGGTCAGGCGTTGGGGGCGTTTCCTGTGGTAGCATCCGTTCAAAACATACCGCTATCACGAAAAAGCGGGGATGCACCGGTTGCGTGAGATGCCGGACAGGCAAGTTGCCAACGCAGACCGGTGCCATAGGGAGACCAAGCCGTGCCCGTCGTCATGCCTTCGCTCGACCAGCGAACCGTTTCGTATCCCGGTGCCGGTGCGCCGGACCGCGTGCGCCAGGGGGATTCAGGCGGCATAGGTCACGGCGCATGACATGCACGCGGACCCCCGAGCGGGTAGCCGGCCCCGATGAGGGACCTGACCTGAGCGCGCATGAACAGGCTGAGCGGTGCTATCTCAAGCATGTCGACCAGCACCTGCCGCGCAACGCCCGCGCGTACCTGGCGCACGGCATGCTGGGCATGACCGGGTTCAGGCTGGTGACCGCGCCCACCTTCGTGCCGGCCTACCTGTACCTGCTGTCCGGCTCCAAGCTGACCGTCGGCATCGTGCTGTCCGCGCAATATGCGGGCATGGCCGCGTCGTCGATCTGGGGCGCCACGCTGATCGAGCACCGCCCGCGCGTAATGCCGCTGATCTACCTGGTGGGCTGGCTGGTGCGTGCGCAGATCCTGGGGCTGGCGCTGTCGGCGCTGTGGCTGTCGGGCGAGGCGGCGCTGGTCGCGGCGGGCATCTTCCTGCTGCTGTTCGGGCTGCTCAACGGGGTGCAGAACGTCAGCTTCAACTACCTGACCTCCAAGATCATCCCGCTGGCGCGCCGCGGCCGGCTGACCGCGCTGCGCAATTTCTGCGGCGGGCTCACCGCGGCCGCGGTGGCGTGGCTGGGCGGGCGCTACCTGGTGGGCAACCAGGTGCTGGGCAACGGCTATGCCGCCACTTTCCTGGCGGCCTTCGTGCTGACCAGCATCGGCATTTCGGCGCTCACGCAGATGCGCGAGCCGACCCTGCACGACGTGCGCCTGCCGGCGGGCTTCCTGCGCCGCCTGGCCGAGGTGCCGGCGCTGCTGCGCGCGGACCGCGATTTCGTGCGTTTCTTCGTGGCGCGCGCGCTGGTGGCGTTCGGCATGATGGCGATGCCGTTCTATGCGATCTATGCCGGCACCCATATCGACCTGTCCGGCGCGGTGCTGGGCTACATGAGCCTGGCCTACCTGCTGGCGCAGACCACCAGCAGCCTGGCCTGGGGCCGCATCGCCGACCGCCACGGCTACCGGCTGGTGTTCCTGGCCAGCATCGCGCTGTGGGTGGCGGCAACGCTGCTGCTGCTGTGCGGCACCACGCTGCCCGGCTTCCTGCTTGCCTTCTGCGGGCTGGGCGCCGCCTTCGGCGGCTTCTTCATCTCCGCGGACAACCTGGTGATGGAGTTCGGCAGCCGCAAGGACCGGCCCATGCTGCTGGCGGTGTCCGATACCGCCACTTTCGCGATGATGGCCATCGGCCCGGTCTGCGGCGGCCTGCTGGCCCAGGGCGTGCGCTTCTGGGTGGTGTTCGCGCTCGCCATCCTGGTCAAGTGCGCCGCCTTCGTGCTGGCCCTGCGCATTGTCGACCCGCGCCGGCGCAGGGCGGCGCTTGAGCCTCCGCCGGGCCTGCACCGGCACCCCACACCGATTCAATCCAGGAGAACCGATCCATGACCGCCATCAACGCCGTGACCGACCTCGCGGTGGACGCCGACATCGCCGTCCTGACCCTCGACTCGCCCCCTGTCAATGCACTGTCCGCGGCCGTGCGCAGTGGCATCCGCGACGGCATGGCGCGCGCGCTCGCCGACGATGCCGTCAAGGCCGTGGTGCTGATCTGCGCCGGCAAGACCTTTGTCGCGGGCGCGGACATCACCGAGTTTGGCAAGCCGCCGGCGGGCCCGCCGCTGGCGCAGGTGCAGGCCATGATCGAGGACGCACCCAAGCCGGTGGTGGCCGCCATCCACGGCACCGCGCTCGGCGGCGGGCTGGAGCTGGCGCTGGTGTGCCATTACCGCATTGCCACGCGCTCGGCAAAGTGCGGGCTGCCGGAAGTCAATCTTGGCCTGCTGCCGGGGGCGGGCGGCACCCAGCGGCTGCCGCGTATCGTGGGCCCGGAACAGGCGCTGGAGATGGTCACCTCGGGCACGCACGTGGCGGCCAGCGCCGCGGCGGAGATGGGCCTGGTCGACCTGCTGACCGACGACGCCTCGTTGCGCGCCGACGCGGTGGCGTTCGCGCGCAAGGTGGTGGCCGAGCAGCGGCCCCTGCGCAAGGTGCGCGAATCCGATGACAAGGTGGCGGCCGCGCGCGGCAAGCCGGAGCTGTTCGCTGCCTTCCGCAAGGCCAATGCGCGGCGCTTTCGCGGCTTCGATGCGCCCGAGTTCAATATCCGCTGCATCGAGGCGGCGGTGGAGCTGCCGTTCGAAGCCGGCCTGAAGCGCGAGCGCGAGCTGTTCACCGAACTGCTCAACGGCACGCAGTCGGCGGCACAGCGCTACTACTTCTTTGCCTCGCGCCAGGTATGGAACGTGCCCGATGTGGGAGCCGACACGCCCGCGCTTGCGGTCAGGCGCATCGGCATCGTCGGCGCGGGCACCATGGGCGGCGGCATCGCCATGAATTTCCTCAACGCCGGCTACCCGGTGACCATCGTCGAGACTTCGCAGCAGGCGCTCGACCGCGGCCTGAAGACGATCCGGGCCAACTACGACAACACCGCGCGCAAGGGCCGGCTCAGCGCGGCCGGTGTCGAGGCGCGCATGGCGCTACTGACTCCCACGCTGGACCTGCAGCAGCTGGCCGATGCCGACCTGATCATCGAAGCGGTGTTCGAGAACATGGAGGTCAAGCAGGACCTGTTCGGCAAGCTGGACCGGATCGCCAAACCGGGCGCCATCCTTGCCACCAATACCTCGGCGCTGGACGTGAACGTGATCGCGGCCGCGACCTCGCGCCCGGAGGCGGTCATCGGCCTGCATTTCTTCTCGCCCGCCAACGTGATGAAGCTGCTGGAAGTGGTGCGCGGCGACAAGACCGCAAAGCCGGTGATCCGCACCGCGATGGAACTCGCGCGCAAGATCGGCAAGGTCGCGGCGCTGGTCGGGGTGTGCCCGGGTTTTGTCGGCAACCGCATGCTGGCCCAGCGCCAGCGCGAGGCCCAGAAGCTGGTGCTGGACGGGGCGCTGCCGTGGGACGTGGACCGCGTGCTGTACGACTTCGGCTTTCCGATGGGGCCCTTCGCCATGAGCGATCTCGCCGGGCTTGACCTTGGCTGGGTGCGCGAGAAGTCCAGCGGCTCGACGCTGCGCGAGGTGCTGTGCGAGATGGACCGCCGCGGACAGAAGGCCGGCGCCGGCTACTACGACTACGACGAACAGCGCAACGCGAAGCCGTCGCCGGTGGTCGAGCAGGCCATTCGCGACTTCGCCGCGAAACAGGGCAGGAACAGCCGCGTGGTGTCGGAGCGGGAGATCCTGGAGCGCTGCATCTATCCGATGATCAACGAAGGCGCGAAGATCCTGCAGGAAGGCAAGGCGATCCGCGCCTCGGACATCGACGTGATCTGGGTGAACGGCTACGGCTGGCCGGTGTATCGCGGCGGCCCGATGTTCCATGCCGACACCATCGGGCTGGACAAGGTGCTGGCGGCGATGCGGCGCTATGAGGCGCTGTATGGCGCGGACTTCACGCCGGCGCCACTGCTGGAGGAGCTGGCGGCGCAAGGGCGCAGGTTCGCCGACCTCAGGTAAGGCAGCAAGGGCTGCCTCGGCCGGCCGGTGCCATGCGCCGGCCAGGCGCCTACTTCTTCTTGACCACGCTGACCTTGCCGTCAGACTCCAGGTACAGCGCCTTGACCTCGTCGATCGATTCCAGGCCCTCCTGCCGGTACTTGGCTTCGAGCTCTTCGTCGGTGATGGATTCGCGCCGCATGTTCTCGCGCAGCTTGGTGCCGTTGCGCACCAGCAGCACCTTCCTGGGTTCGGCAAAGCGCTGGAAAGCGGGGGAGTGGTAGGCCAGCAGGTCGATCAGCCGGTTCCAGGCGATCAGCGTGACCACCAGCAGCACGGCATCGGCGACGCTCTCGCCGTTGCCTGCCATGCCGTTCTGCGCGGCGTCGGCGACGATCACCACCAGCAGCAGGTCGGCGATGCCCAGCGAGCCGATGTCGCGCCGGACCACGAAGCGGAACAGCAGGAACAGCACCCAGTACATCAACGTGCCGCGCGCGACGATCTCGAGCGGGGACAGGGTCAGGAGGAGGGCTTCGCGCCAGTCGAATGACAGGTCCATGCGCGCTACCCAGCAACTTCCGGGCCACTTTGCAACGATGGCGGCGGTGGCACGGGCGTCGCCGCGCCGCGGGTAATTCTTACACCTGGCGCGTACGGTTTGCTGCGCTGAAAGCCAGGCGTCCCGCATGCGGCGGGGACGCCTGGCGGTCCGGTCTCAGGCTAGTCCGCCTGGATGCCGAACTCCTTGACCACCTTGGTGTAGCGGGCGGTGTCGGCGGCGATCAGCTTCGACAGCACCGCCGGCTCGCCGCCCGCCGGCGTGACCGCGATGGTGGCCATGCGCGCCACCACGTCGGGCATCTTCAGGATCTCGTTGACGTGCGTGTTGAGCGTGCGCACCAGGTCGGCCGGCATGCCCTTGGGCCCGAGCAGGGCCTGCCAGGCGCCGATCTCCACATCCTTGTAGCCCAGCTCGGCCAGCGTCGGCACGTTGGGCGCGAACGGCGAGCGCTTCTGGTCCGCAACCGCCAGCGGCACCAGGCTGCCGTTGCCGACGTACTGCGAGATCGCGCCGTAGGTGATGTAGGTCACCGGCACCTGCCCGCCGATCACGTCGACGATGGCGGGCGCCAGGCCGCGGTAGGGCACCTGGCTGATCTTGATGCCGGCGGACTTGTTGAACAGCTCACCCATGATGTGCATCGGCGAGCCATTGCCGGGCGTGGCATAGGTTTCCACCTTGCCGGCCTTGGCGCGCGCCACCAGCTCGCTGACCTTGGTGATGCCGCTGCCCTTGTTGACGACCACGAACAGCGACTGCGTGCCGATCTGGCTGATGGGAGTGAGGTCGTGCTGCACGTCATAGCTGGCGCCGGTGCCGGCCTTGAGCACCAGCGGCGCGAGGGCGACGGTGTTGGGGGCCAGCAGCAGGGTGTAGCCGTCCGGGTTGGCGCGCGCCACGTAGGCGCTGCCGATGGTGCCGGCGGCGCCGGTGCGGTTTTCCACCACCACCGACTGCTTCAGGCGCGGGGCGAGCTTTTCCGCGAACAGGCGCGCCAGCACGTCGACGTCGCCGCCGGCCGGGTAGGCGACAACGATGGTGATGGGCTTGTTCGGGTACGCACCCTGGGCCAGGGCGGTGCCGCCGGTGGCAGCGACCAGGGCGGTCGCGGCGGCCAGCGTGGCGAGTACTTTGCGGCGTACGGACTTCATGATGTTCAGACCTCTGTAAGACGTGGCGCCCGGACGGGCCGGGGCCAATATCTGTGTTGGCGTCCGGCGCCTTGCCTGCGCCGGACGGTACCGCCGGGGGGCGCGGAGGAAATCAGAAAACGTGCTTGATGCCGATCATCGAGCCCCACTGGTTCTCGCCCGGGCGCGGGTTCGAGCCAGGCGAGCCGCCGCTGACCGACATGGCCAGCTGGCCGCCGTTGTTGATGAAGCCGGCGGTGGCGTACACCGAGGTGCGCTTGCTGAAGCTGTACATCGCGCGCAGCGTATACAGCATGGCCTGGTTGTCGCTGCCGTGGTAGTTCAGGAAGTAGACCTGGCCGGCCAGGTTGACCGCGGGGGTGATGTCGTAGGACGCGCCGGCGTAGTACAGGTCGCTGATCGGCGTGGGGCTGCCCTCGTTGTCGCGGCGGATCCAGCCGGCGCCGATCTTGGTGCGCTGGAACAGCATGTAGCCGCCCAGCGACAGGCGGTCGTCGGTCAGGTTGCTGTTGGTCAGGCCGCCGAAGGCGCCCGGGCCGCCGCGCTGCGAGTCATACGCGGCGGTGACGCCCCAGGTCTTGTTGTCGTAGCCGAGCATGGCCGACCACTGGCGGCACGCCTTCTTGTCGGTGGCGTTCTCGCCGGCGCAGTTGGTGCCCGAGGGGCTGGGGCCGGCGTTGACCGCATCGCGCCCGAAGCTGTAGGTGGCGCCCACCACGAAACCGCTGAAGTTGGCCTTGTACGACACCGCGTTGTCGGCGCGCGTATTGGGCAGGTAGCTGTCGAGCGAGCCCGAGCCGTACACGTTGGGCCCCAGGACATCGCTGTCGAGCGTGGCCCAGAACAGCATGGTGTACTGGCGGCCGAACGACAGCTGCCCGTACTGGTTGCTCAGCCCGACCAGCGCCTGGCGCCCGAACAGGCGGCCGCCCTGGTTGGAGGTGCCCGAATCCGGCGAGAAGCCCGACTCCAGCACGAAGATGCTTTTCAGGCCGCCGCCAAGGTCTTCGGTGCCGCGGATGCCCCAGCGCGAGGGCACGGTCGCGGTCAGGTTGGGCATGCGCACCAGGCCGTCGCCGTTGGCGCCGACATTGCTCACATACTCGACGCCCGTGTCGATGACCCCGTACAGGGTGACCGAGGATTGTGCCGAGGCCAGCAGGGGGAAAGCCGCGGCCAGGCCTGCGGCGATTCGTGCAAGTTTCATCTACCAGTTTCCTTCCGTTTTCCGTTTTGTCGTCTTGTAGTCCGCTGCCACTGCGGATGGCGGCGGCGGATGCTGTTTCGGTCTCTTTTGTGTTTTATATATGAAACATCAAACAACATAAGAAACGTCAAGCAAAATATAGCTGCGAGTTTCCACAAGATGTGAGGAGGGTTATCCCTAGTGAGGCGACGCCGCGAGGGCTAACGCCGGCTCTGCGCGGAGGTTTCCGATCTTTCTATCGTTAACCCTCATCCCGGCTGGACCCCGACACGCCTATGCTTTAAAAGTTTTATTCTCAAACCTAAGTTTTATATATGGAACAAAATCAGCCCCACATTCCAGCCGAGCCAGACCGGCAGTTGCTGGAAGCCCTCGACAGCGGGTTTGCCCAGCGCGTGGTGCAGGTGGGCGCGGACGGCGAGCGCGTGGCCTACCGCGGCGGCGGGAGCACGGGCCCGGCGGTCGTGCTGCTGCACGGCATCAGTTCCGGGGCGGCGTCGTGGCTGCCGTGCGCGAGCCTGCTGGCCGCTCACGCGCGGGTGATCGCCTGGGATGCGCCGGGCTATGGCGATTCGTCGCCGCTGCCGCAGGCGCGGCCGCTGGCGTCGGACTACGCGCAGCGGCTGGACGGGCTGCTGCAGGCACTGGGCGTGCAGCCGGCGCTGATCGTCGGGCATTCGCTGGGCGCGCTGATGGCGGCAGCCTATGTCGCCAACGCGCGCCAGCTGCCCGCGCGCCTGCTGTTGCTCAGCGTGGCGCAAGGCTACGGCGGCGCGGGCAGGGAAGCGCAGGCAAGGGAGGTGGCGCGGCAGCGGCTGGAGGCGCTGGAATCCCTGGGCGTCGATG
Source organism: Cupriavidus sp. FW306-01-F10A (assembly GCF_058782785.1). Taxonomy (NCBI): domain Bacteria; kingdom Pseudomonadati; phylum Pseudomonadota; class Betaproteobacteria; order Burkholderiales; family Burkholderiaceae; genus Cupriavidus; species Cupriavidus sp. FW306-01-F10A. The sequence continues at coordinate 44,160 of NZ_JBYSYA010000009.1, read as the reverse complement.
GCCTGGCGCAACGCGGCCCGGCCCGGCTGCTGAGCGAGGAAGCCGACCCCGGCGCCCAGGCATGGGTGCGCTGGAACATGCAGCGGCTGAACCCGGACGGCTACCGCCAGGCGGTGGCGATGCTGTGCGGCGACGACATCCACGCCTACCTGGCGCGGCGCCCCACTGCCTTGCCCACGCGGATCGCCTGCGGCAGCCGCGATGTCGTCACCACGCCGCCAGCCTGCGGCACGCTGGCCGAACGCTTCGGCCTGCTGTTCTCGCTGATCCCCGATGCCGGCCACGCCTGCTATATCGACCAGGCCGCCGCCACCGCGCGGCTGATCCGCTCGGTGCTGGACGACGCCACCTGAAGCCACCGCGGCGGCGCCTGCCGCCGCATCCCGAGCGGTGGCGCGCAGCTTGCGCCACCCGTTCCAGATTTCGTAGTGCCGATCGCGGGTTAACCCCAGTCAATTTTTGCGGCCGCGTTGTCTATAGTCGTACCTGTGTTCAATATCTAAACCAGTGTTTCATTAGTAAAACGTAGCCAGGCGATCGCAAGACCGGTCGGCGAGGCACGCGGAACACGGTCCCCCGCTGCAAGACATGGAGCAAAGCGCAATGGAAAGCCTCTCGTACAACCCGAACCTGGTGCCCTGGGAGCGTCCGGCGCCGAACAACGTGGCAGGCAAGGGCCATATCGAGCAACCCGGCAAGGTCGCCAACATCGTCTGGCAGACCCGCGCCGCCGCGCCGAGCGCCTATGAGAACGCGCTGGGCGATGCCCTCGAAGCCGCGTTCGAAGGCGGCGCGCAGAACCCGCAGGACATCGTGCGCGCCTTCAATGACGCCGGTTTCCTGGGCGTGGACGGCCAGCCCTGGACCGAAGAGCGCTTCCTGTCCGAAATGCGCCGGCTGGGTGCCTGAGCCCGCCCCAGTCCAAGTCCAGCCTCGAAGCGAGAAAACCATGGAATCGAACAAGCAAGCCCGCACCGAAGCCCGCCTGAACACCGGCCTGCGCAACTACTGGTACCCGGTCGCCGCCTCGTGGGCGGTGTCCCATGCCCCGATCGGCATCACCCGCCTGAGCCAGAACATCGTGCTGTGGCGCGATGGCGAAGGCCAGGTCCACGCCCTGGAAGACCGCTGCCCGCACCGCGGCGCGCGCCTGTCGATGGGCTGGAACCTGGGCGACCGCGTTGCCTGCTGGTACCACGGCGTCGAGGTCGGCGGCGACGGCCAGGTCAAGAGCGTGCCGGCGGTGGAAAGCTGCCCGCTGGAAGGCCGCACCTGCGTGCGCAGCTACCCGGTGCAGGAGAAGGCCGGCGCCATCTTCCTGTGGTTCGGCGACCAGGCCCCGCAAGGCGAGGGCAGCCCCGACGAACTGCGCCTGCCGGAAGACCTGGTCAGCGAAGAACACAGCAACTTCCTGTGCGTGGCGCACTGGGACTGCAACTACCGCTACGCCATCGACAACGTGATGGACCCGATGCACGGCGCCTACCTGCATGCGGTGTCGCACTCGATGGCCAGCGGCGAGAAGTCCGCCGTGATGCAGGTGCGCGAGACCGAGCACGGCCTGGTGTTCGAGAAGACCGGCCAGCGCGGCGTCAATTTCGACTGGGTCGAATTTGGCGAAACCGGCACGCTGTGGCTGCGCCTGGCGATCCCGTACCGCGCCAGTGTCGGCCCCGGCGGCCCGTTCGGCATCGTCGGCATGGCCACGCCGGTGGATGAAGACCACTGCATGGTGTTCTTCTGGCGTACCCGCCATGTGCAGGGCTGGGAGCGCGACGTGTGGCGCTTCCTGTACCGCAACCGCCTGGAGCAGCTGCACTGGGACGTGCTGGAGCAGGACCGCGTGGTGCTGGAAATGATGGCCCCGAACGCACGCGACCACGAGATGCTGTACCAGCACGACGCCGGCATCACCCGCGTGCGCCGCCTGCTCAAGCGCCGCGCCGAGCAGGAAGTGGCCGACGAGCCCGTCGCCATGCTGCAACCCGCCGGAGCCGCCAGCCATGCCTGAGGCAAACACCAACAATACGCTGCTGGCCGGGCGCAAGGTGCTGGTCACCGGCGCCGCGCGCGGACTGGGCCTGGCCTTCGTCAAGGCGCTGGCCGAAGCCGGCGCCACCGTGGCCATGGCCGACATCCTGGCCGAGCGCCTGCAGCAGGAAGCCGACGCCCTGCGCGCCCGCGGCCTGAAGGTGGTGCCGGTCACGCTGGACCTGTCCGATCCGGCCTCGGTGCAGGTTTGCGCCGGGGCCGCGGTCAAGGCGCTGGGCGGGCTCGACGGCCTGGTCAACAACGCCGCCGTGACGGATTCCGGCGGCCGTGACGCCGCCGCCATCGACATTGCCACCTGGGACCGCGTGATGAACGTCAACGTGCGCGGCACCTGGCTGATGACCACCGCCTGCCTGCCGGCGCTGCGCGCCAGCGGCCGCGGCGCCGTCGTCAACCTGGCGTCGGACACGCCGCTGTGGGGCGCGCCCAACCTGCTGGCCTATGTGGCGAGCAAGAGCGCCATCATCGGCATGACCCGGTCGCTGGCGCGTGAACTGGGCAAGGACCAGATCACGGTGAACGCCGTGGCCCCGGGCCTGACGCTGGTGGAAGCCACCGAATACGTGCCGCAGCACCGGCACGACCTGTACCGCGAGCAGCGCGCGATCACGCGCGAGCAACTGCCCGACGATGTTTGCGGCGCGGTGCTGTTTGCACTGTCCGACCTCGCCCGTTTCGTGACCGGCCAGACGCTGGCGGTCAACGGCGGCTTTGTCATGCACTGAACCAACCGATCCACTGAAAACAGAAGGAATCCAAATGAGCGATCTTTCTCAACCACAAAACCTCAAGCGTTCCTGGGACCAGCCGGAGGACGCCTCGTTCGACCAGTGGATGGAAAGCCGCGTGGCGCGCTTCTCCACGCGCAAGTACGACTGGGACGCGCTGAAGTTCCAGGCCGACTACGACCCCAAGTACCGCCGCGCGCAGATGCGCTACCTGGGCACCGGCGGCACCGGCGTGGCCGCCGACACCAACACCGTGCCGAGCGAGCATTTCACCTTCTCCACCATGATCATCCCGGCCGGCCATGAAGGCCCGTCGCATATCCACACCGACGTGGAAGAGGTGTTCTTCATCCTGCGCGGCAAGGTCAAGCTGATCCTGCAAAAGGACGGCGAGCGCTACGAGACCATCCTGACCGACCGCGACCTGGTCTCGGTGCCGCCGGGCGTCTACCGCGAGGAAATCAACATCGGCGAGGAAGACGCGCTGATGTGCGTGATGCTGGGCGCGAAGAAGCCGATCACGCCGACCTATCCGCCCGAGCATCCGCTGACGAAGATCAAGCGCTGATGCCGGCGAACGCCCGTCAGCACGCATCCACCGAAACCATGAGCAGCAACCCCATCCCGGCCACGCCCGCCGCCAACGAAACCCCGGACAAGTACATCGTCCCGGGCCTGGAGCGCGGCCTGCGCCTGCTGAGCGAGTTCAGCAGCAAGGACCGCACCATGTCGGCAGCGGAACTGGCGCGCCGCCTGAAGGTGCCGCGCTCGACCGTGTTCCGCCTGCTGGCCACGCTGGAAATGCTGGGCTTTGTCGAGCGCGCCGATGGCGGCCGGGATTTCCGGCTGGGCATGGCCGTGCTGCGCCTGGGGTTTGAATACCTGGCGTCGCTGGAGCTGACCGAGCTGGGCCGCCCGCTGCTGGAGCGGCTGCGCGACGAGATCGGCTACCCCAGCAACCTGGTGGTGCGCGACGGGCGTTCGATCGTCTACGTGGCCAAGGCGGTGTCGCCGCGGCCGTTTGCCAGCTCGGTCAACGTCGGCACGCGCCTGCCCGCGCATGCCACGGTGCTGGGGCGCGTGCTGCTGGAAGACCTGTCGCTGGCGGAGTTGCGCGCGCTGTACCCGGAAACGCAGCTTGCGGTGTTCTCCGAGAGCACGCCGCGCACCGTCGACGAGCTGCACGAGATCGTCCAGCGCGACCGCGAGCGCGGCTACGTGCTGCAGGAAGGCTTCTTCGAAGCCAGCATTTCCACCATCGCCGCGCCCGTGCGCGACCGCACCGGCAAGGTAGTGGCGGCGCTGGGCGCCACCATCCCCGCCGCGCATATCGATCCGGCGCAACTGGATGCGATGGTGGAGATGGTCAGGGATACCGCGGGCGAGCTGTCGCGCCTGCTCGACTACCGCCCGTCGCTGCACAGCAGCGGCGCCAAGGTGGTGAATCTGTATCGGGAGTGAGGACAATGTCCATGATTGAACTCGGCGGCAAGGTTGCCGTCGTCACCGGCGGGTCCTCCGGCATCGGGCTGGCGACCGCCGAGCTGCTGCTCGAAGCGGGTGCCGCCGTGGCCATGTGCGGCCGCGACGAGAACCGCCTGCGCAGCGCCGAAGCGCAGCTGCGCGAGAAATTCCCCGGGTGCCGGCTCTATGCCGCCACCTGCGACGTGCTCAAGCCTGAACAGGTCGCCGCCTTCGCCGCTGCCGTGCAGGCCACGCTGGGCAACGTCGACATGCTGGTCAACAACGCCGGCCAGGGCCGTGTCTCCACCTTCGCCAACACCGAAGACGCGGCCTGGATGGAGGAACTGCAGCTCAAGTTCTTCTCCGTGATCCACCCGACGCGCGCGTTCCTGCCGCAGCTCGAGAAGTCGGGCCAGGGCGCCATTGTCTGTGTCAACTCGCTGCTGGCGCAGCAGCCGGAGCCGCATATGGTGGCGACCTCCGCCGCGCGCGCCGGCGTGCTCAACCTGGTGCGCTCGATGGCCACCGAGTTTGCGCCCAAGGGCGTCCGCGTCAACGGCATCCTGATCGGCCTGGTCGAATCGGGCCAGTGGCGCCGCCGCTTCGAGGCGCGCCCCGAAGCAGACCGCCACCTGGACTGGGCTGCATGGACCGCGCGCCTGGCCCAGCAGAAACATATTCCCCTTGGCCGCCTGGGCCTGCCGGTCGAGGCAGCCCGCGCCGTCCTGTTCCTTGCCTCGCAGTTGTCTTCGTACACCACGGGCAGCCATATCGATATCTCCGGAGGACACTCCCGTCATGCCTAATCAACCACAGTACGAGCAACAGCAGGTCACCGTCGGCTGCGCCATCACGGCGTTTCTCGAGCAGTGCGGCGTCAAGGCCGCCTTCGGCGTGATCTCGATCCACAATATGCCGATCCTCGACGCCATGGGCGAGCGCGGCAAGATCCGCTTCGTGCCGGCGCGCGGCGAAGCGGGCGGCACCAATATGGCCGATGCCTATGCCCGCACCACGGGCGGCCTGGGCGTGTGCCTGACCAGCACCGGCACCGCCGCGGGCAACGCCGCCGGCGCCATGGTGGAAGCGCTGACCGCCGGTACGCCGATGCTGCATATCACCGGCCAGATCGAAACGCCTTACCTGGACCAGAGCCTCGCCTACATCCACGAAGCCCCGGACCAGCTCACCATGCTCAAGGCCGTGTCCAAGGCCGCCTTCCGCATCCGCAGCGCCGACACCGCCATCAGCACCATCAAGCTGGCGGTGCAGACCGCGCTGACGGCGCCGACCGGCCCGGTCAGCGTGGAGATCCCCATCGACATCCAGGCCGCGCTGATCGAGATGCCGGCCGACCTGCAGCCGCTGCCGGTGCCGCAGCACGTGCCGTCGGCGCATGCGCTGGACGCGCTGGCCGAGCGCCTGGCCAAGGCCAAGCGCCCGCTGCTGTGGCTGGGCGGCGGTGCGCGCCACGCCAGCAAGCAGGTGCAGCGCCTGCTGGACCTGGGCTTCGGCGTGGTCACCAGCACGCAAGGCCGCGGCATCGTGCCGGAAGACGATCCCCGTTCGCTGGGCGCCTACAACCTGCATAAGCCGGTCGAGGCCTTCTACCAGACCTGCGACGCGATGCTGGTGGTGGGCTCGCGCCTGCGCGGCAATGAAACCCTGAAGTACGAACTGAAGCTGCCGCGCCCGCTGCTGCGCATCGACGCCGACCCCGCCGCCGAAGGCCGCTGCTACCTGAGCGACTACTTCGTCAGCGGCGACGCCGCGCTGGCGCTGGACGCCCTGGCGGATCGGCTTGAAAAGCGCATGCAGATCGACCCGGCCTTCGCCGCCGACCTGCGCCGCGCCCACGACACCGCCGTCAACAGCCTGGTCGACGGCCTGGGCCCGTACTCGGCGCTGGTGCAGGCGCTGCAGGGCGCGGTCGGCCGCAGCTTCAACTGGGTGCGCGACGTGACCGTGTCGAACAGCACCTGGGGCAACCGCCATCTGCGCATCTTCGATTCGCGTGCCGGCGTGCATGCGCTGGGCGGCGGCATCGGCCAGGGCCTCGCGATGGGCATCGGCGCCGCGATCGGTGCTGCGGCGACCGCTTCGGGCAAGAAGACCTTCACGCTGGCCGGCGACGGCGGCTTTATCCTGAACCTGGGCGAACTGGCCACCGCGGTGCAGGAACGCGCCGACATGGTGATCGTGCTGATGAACGACAAGGGCTACGGCGTGATCAAGAACATCCAGGACGCCCAGTACGGCGGCCGCCGCCACTACGTGGACCTGCATACCCCGGACTACGCCACGCTGGCCAAGTCGCTGTCGCTGCGCCATGCCCGCGTGAGCAACCTGGCCGAGGTCGGCGCCGCGCTGGAAGCGGCCACGGCCGAGTCGGGCCCGTTCCTGCTGGAGATCGACATGCTGTCGATCGGTTCCTTCAAGACCATCTTTGCCGGCCCCCCGGTGAACCAGGACAACGAAGAGCCGGCGCGCGAACAAACCACTGTCACCGCCTGAGGGAGACCGGAGATGCTGCATGTGTCCATGGTTGGCTGCGGCGCGATCGGCCGCGGCGTGATGGAATTGCTCAAGAGCGATCCCGACGTGGTGTTCGACGTGGTGATCGTGCCGGAGCACACGATGGACGAGGCCCGCGACGCGGTCACCGCGCTGGCGCCGGGGGCCCGCGTGGCGACGCACCTGGACGACCAGCGTCCCGACCTGCTGGTCGAGTGCGCCGGCCACCATGCGCTGGAAGAACACATCGTGCCGGCGCTGGAACGCGGTATCCCGTGCATGGTGGTGTCGGTGGGCGCGCTGTCCGAGCCCGGCATGGCCGAGCGGCTGGAAGCGGCCGCGCGCCGCGGCGGCACCCAGGTGCAGCTGTTGTCGGGTGCGATCGGCGCGATCGATGCGCTGGCCGCGGCGCGTGTCGGCGGGCTGGACGAAGTCATCTACACCGGCCGCAAGCCGGCTCGCGCCTGGGCCGGCACGCCGGCCGAGCAGCTCTTCGACCTGGATGCGCTGACCGAGGCGACCGTGATCTTCGAGGGCACGGCCCGCGACGCGGCGCGCCTGTATCCCAAGAACGCCAACGTGGCCGCGACGGTGTCGCTGGCAGGGCTCGGCCTGGACCGCACCTCGGTCAAGCTGCTGGCCGACCCGCATGCGGTGGAGAACGTGCACCACGTGGAAGCGCGCGGCGCCTTCGGCGGCTTCGAGCTGACCATGCGCGGCAAGCCGCTCGCGGCCAATCCCAAGACTTCCGCGCTGACAGTGTTCAGCGTGGTGCGCGCACTGGGCAACCGCGCGCACGCGGTATCGATCTAGCCCCGGCAGCCACGCCCCACAGACTTAGCAGGCAACGACAATGAAGACGCAAGAAGTACTTCCCATCTGCATCGCGGGCGAATGGCGCCTGGGGACCGGCGACCGCTACGGCACGCGCTATCCGGCTACCGGCGAGGTGGTGGCTGAACTGAACGCCGCCAGCCTGGCGGATGTGGAAGAAGCGGTGCAGGGCGCCCATCAGGCCTTCCTTACCAGCGGCTGGGCCCAGCGCAAGCCGCATGAGCGCGCCGCCGTGCTGTACCGCGTGGCCGAGCTGATCCGCGCCCAGGGCGAGCAGCTGGCCCAGCGCCAGCGCCTGGACAACGGCAAGCCGATCAGCGAGACGCGCGCCCTGGTGGCCAGCGCCGCCGGCACCTTCCAGTTCTTTGCCGCCGCCTGCGAGACGCTGGAAGAAACCATCACGCCGCAGCGCGGCGACTGCCTGACCATGAGCGTGTACGAGCCGATGGGCGTGGTCGCGGCGATCACGCCGTGGAACTCGCCGATCGCCAGCGAGGCGCAGAAGATGGCGCCGGCGCTTGCCGCCGGCAACGCCGTGGTGGTCAAGCCCGCCGAAGTCACGCCGCTGATGGCGCTGGAACTGGCGCGCATCTGCGAGGAGGCCGGCGTGCCCAAGGGCCTGGTCAGCGTGCTGCCGGGCAAGGGTTCGGTCATCGGCGACGCCATCACCAAGCATCCGCTGGTGCGCCGCGTGTCGTTCACCGGCGGCACCACCACCGGCAAGCATATCGCCCATATCGCCGCCGACAAGATGATGCCGGTGTCGCTGGAACTGGGCGGCAAGTCGCCGACCATGGTGTTCGATGATGCCGACCTGGATCACGCGGTCAACGGCGTGCTGTACGGCATCTTCAGTTCGTCGGGCGAGTCATGCATCGCCGGCTCGCGCCTGTTCGTGGCGCGTTCGCAGTACGAGGCCTTCATGGACCGTCTGGCGCATGGCGCCGCGCAGCTGCGCGTGGGCGATCCGGCCGACGAGCACACCCAGATGGGGCCGCTCATCACTGACCGCCATCGCGATTCGATCGAGTCATACGTCGCCGCGGGCGTGGACGAAGGCGGGCAGCTGCGCACTGGCGGGTTGCGTCCCGATGTTGCAGGCCTGCCCAACGGCTACTTCTACACGCCGACCATCATCGAGGGGCTGGATAACAACGCCCGCATCTGCCAGGAAGAGATCTTCGGGCCGGTGCTGGTGGCGATCCCGTTCGACGACGAGGATGACCTGATCGCGCAGGCCAACGACAGCGTCTATGCGCTTGCCGCGGGCATCTGGACGCGCGACTACAAGCGCGCCTGGCGCGTGGCACGCGCCGTGCAGGCGGGCAATGTGTGGATCAACACCTACAAGCAGTTCTCGATCGCGACGCCGTTCGGCGGCTGGCGCGACAGCGGCCTGGGCCGCGAGAAGGGACGGCTTGGCATCCTGCAGTACATGGAGCAGAAGAGCGTGTACTGGGGCCTGAACGAACAACCGCTGCCGTGGGCCAACCACTGAACCCGGCAGGCTGGAGAGAAGCAATGATCAAGGTATTGGGGATCGACGAGATCGTCTACGGCGCGGATGACTTTGAGGCCTGCCGTGGCTTTTTCACCGACTGGGGCCTGGCCATCAAGCGCGACGATGCGCAGGGCCTGGATTTTGAAACGCTGAACGGCTGCCGCGTGCTGGTGCGCCGCATCGACGATGCCACGCTGCCGCCCGCGATCGAGGCCGGTCCGACGCTGCGCGAAGTGGTGTGGGGCGTGGAGTCGCAAGCGTCGCTGGACCAGCTCGCCAAGGCAATCGCTGATGCACCGGGCTTCGTGAAGCAAGGCGAGGGCGATACACTGCGCGTGGGCTGCGCCGACCCGAACAGCCTGGCCGTGCGTTTCCAGGTCACCCGCAAGCATGACGTGCAGGTCGAATGCGCGCTGATGAACACGTGGAACGACAAGCCGCGCCTGAACCAGCGCAGTCCGATCTACGACCATGCCACCCCGATCGAAGTGGGCCACGTGGTGTTCTTCGTCAAGGACGTCAAGGCCACGGAGCGCTTCTATGTCGAGAAGTTCGGCTTCGTGCCGTCGGACCGCTACCCGGACCGCGGCGCCTTCCTGCGCTGCACGCCCGAAGGCGGCCACCACGACCTGTTCCTGCTGCAGCTGCCGGAACCCAAGAGCGGCCTGAACCACGTTGCCTTCACCGTGCGCGACATCCACGAAGTCTTCGGTGGCGGCATGCATGTCTCGCGCAAGGGCTGGGATACGCAGCTCGGCCCGGGCCGGCACCCGATCTCGTCGGCCTACTTCTGGTACTTCAAGAACCCGGCCGGCGGCCTGATCGAGTACTACGCCGACGAAGACCAGCTGGACGAACACTGGGAGCCGCGCGCTTTCGAGCCGGGCCCGACCATGTTCGCCGAATGGGCGATCGAAGGCGGCATCGACGGCAACACCCGCCGCCAGAAGAACGCGGGCGGACCGGCAGGCAAGTTCCTGACCGAGAAGCGGTAAGTCAGCAGCAATCGAAGGAAGCAGCAATGAGTGCCCACCAGTCCCTGACCCTGCGCGTCCACGCCATGCGCTATGAAGCGCGCGGCGTGGTCAGCATCGAACTGCAAGATCCCGAAGGGAAGACCCTGCCCGAGTACAGCCCGGGCGCCCATATCGACCTGCACCTGGGCAACGGCCTGGTGCGCAGCTACTCGCTGTGCGGCGCGCCCGAAGCGCGCCAGCGCTACACCGTCGGCGTGCTGCTGGACCGCGGCAGCCGCGGCGGTTCGCGCTACGTGCATGAGCAGCTGCGCGTGGGCGCCACGCTGACCGTGGGGGCGCCGCGCAACAACTTCGAGCTGGACGAAAGCGCCGCGCACACCGTGCTGGTCGCCGGCGGCATCGGCGTCACGCCGATCGTCTGCATGGCGCGCCGCCTGGCCGAGCTGGGCAGGTCGTTCACGCTGATCTACTGCGCCCGTTCGCGTGCCGAGGCCGCATTCGTCGAACAGCTGTCGGCCCATGGCGATGCCGTGCGCTTTCACTTCGACGACGAGGCCGGCGTGCCGCCGGACCTGAACGCGATGCTGGCCGGCCAGGAGGTGCAGACGCACTTCTACTGCTGCGGCCCCGGTCCGATGCTGAAGGCGTTCGAGGCTGCCTGCGAAGCGCATGGCTACCCGAACGTGCATATCGAGCGCTTTGCCGCCGACCCCTCGACCGAGGCGGTGCAGGAGGGCGAGTACACCGTGTCGCTGTCGCGCACCGGCACCACCGTCAAGGTGCCGTCCGGCAAGTCGCTGCTGGACGCGCTGCTCGATGCCGGCGTGCAGATGGACTACAGCTGCCGCGAAGGCGTGTGCGGCTCGTGCGAGACCGCGGTGCTGGAAGGCTGCCCCGACCATCGCGACAGCGTGCTCAGCAACAGCGAGCGCGCCAGCAACAAGACCATGATGGTGTGCGTGTCGGGGTGCAAGGGCAGCAAGCTGGTGCTCGACCTGTAATCCTGCCGCACAGCCTTTGGACACCGATGGTGTTCCCCTCTCCCCTCATGGGGAGAGGGCAGGGTGAGGGGTGGTTTGGCAAGGCACCACGCTACCAGAACCGCCGCCCCTCACCCCCGGCCCCTCTCCCGCAAGCCGGAGAGAGGAGCAATCTTCCCGCATGCCGGGCCGCCCCAGAATCAAACCGAGAAATCCCGTGCTGACCCAGAGACAAGACGCAGCGTCCCCCGGCGCACCGGTGGCCGCCACCGCAGGTATCGTGACCACGGCCGACAGCGCCGGCCAGAGCGCGGCGGCGGCCCGCAGCGGCCCGCTCACGCGCGGCAATATCGTTGCCCGCATCGAGCGCATGCCGGGCAACGCCATGCATATCCGCGCCCGGCTGCTGATCGGCCTGGCCACCTTCTTCGATGGCTTCGACGTCATCGCCATTGCCGCAACGCTGCCGCTGCTGATCGCGCAGTGGTCGCTGACGCCGGGCCAGATCGGCTTCCTGATCGCGGCGCCGTCAGTCGGCCAACTGGTCGGGGCGCTGTTGTTCCCGGGCCTGGCCGAGCGTTTCGGCCGGCTGCGCTCGATCGGCTGGAGCGCGGGCATCATCGGCCTGATGAGTATTGCCTGCGGCTTTGCGCCGTCGTTCGAGATATTCTTGCTGCTTCGCATCGTGCAGGGCCTCGGCCTTGGCGGTGAGCTGCCGGTGGCCGCCACCTATATCAACGAAGTCACGCGCGCGCATGGCCGTGGGCGCTTCGTGCTGAGTACGAGGTGGTGTTCCCGATCGGCCTGATGGTGTCCAACGGCGTTGGCGCCTGGCTGGTGCCGCACTACGGCTGGGAGGTGATGTACTTCATCGGCGGCGTGCCGCTGGTGCTGTTCTTCATCCTGCGCCGCGTGATCCCGGAATCGCCGCGCTGGCTGGCGGAGAAAGGCCGTCTTGAAGACGCCGATGCCGCACTGCGTGCGTTCGAGGCGCGCGCCAAGGGTCCGCTGCCTCCGCCGGTCAATGCCGGCAGCTACGACCGCATGACCCAGCACCCGCGCCGGCGCGTGCGTGACCTGGTCAGCAAGGCCTACCTCGGCCGCACGCTGGCGGTATGGATGTTGTGGGCGACCTGCGGCTTTATCCAGTACGGGCTGTCGACGTGGCTGCCCACGGTCTACAAGACCGTCTACCACGCGCCGCTGCAGCTGGCGCTGAACCTTGCCGCCGGTGCCTCGGTGCTGGGCGTGGTCGGTTCGCTGGTGTGCGCGATGATCGTCGACAAGGTGGGCCGCAAGCCGGTGATCAATGTGTCGTTCCTGCTGTGCGCGCTGTCGCTGGTGCTGGCGGGGGTGTTCCACGCTTCGGACGTGTACGTGGTCGCTACTTTCTGCGCGCTGGCGATGGGGTTCCTGGCCAGCGGCTTTATCACCGCCTATGTCTATACGCCGGAGCTGTATCCGACCAGCGTGCGGGCGATGGGGTGCGGGCTGGGTGGGGCGTGGCTGAAGCTGGCGGCGATCTTCGCGCCTGGCCTGATCGCCAGCACCATTGGCAGCGGCAACCTCAGCGTCGCCTTCTTCGCGCTGGCCGTGGTGCCGGCGCTGGCGGCTGTCACCGTGCATTTCCTTGGCATCGAGACCAAGGGGCGGGTGCTGGAAGAACTGGAGGTCTGAACGGGCGTGCTCGTCCCGTTCCCTTCGGGCCGCCCCGCGATCCGGGTGCGGCCCTTTTTCTTTATTCCTGCGTGCGCAACAGCTTGCGCAGCCCCTGGTAAACCGCTTCCCGCTCCTCCGGCGACAACTGCCGGATCACCTGCGCCTGCCCCCGCCGCGCCAGCGGCATCACTTGGTCGTGCAGCGCGGCACCGGCTTCACTGATCGCGCAGATCAGCTTCTTGCGCGGCGTGTTGCCGGCTGAGGTCAGCCGCACCAATCCCCGATCCTCCAGCAGCCGCAGCGTGCGGCTCACCAGCGCCTTGTCCGAGGTCGACTGGGTCACCAGCTCGGCAAACGGCAGTTCGCGCGCGTGCGCCAGCAGCGCCAGGATGCGCCACTCCGGCACGGTCAGGCCGAACTGTTCCGCATAGGGCTTGGTCACCGTGCTGCGCAGCGCGGTGACCAGCTGGCTCAGCATCGTGGTCAGGAAATTGTCGACGGTCAGGCCGCTGCCGGCCTCGTCGAGGTCGGTCCACGGGCTGGTGTTGTCGGTGTCTGGCGCGGGCTGGCCGTTGGCGGGCGCGGCGTCACGGGGCATGCGTTCCTCTTGGTCAGGTTCTGCCGGCCGCGGAGTTCGGGCCGGTTGGCGGGCCCGATTGTCTCACAGGCGCTCGCCAATTCCGCCACCGGGGGTCGCTTTCGCGCCATGCGAAAGAATTCAGAAAAGTCAGCCAAGTCAATTGGGGTTTAACGTAAGTTGAGTTGTCAATATTGGCGACATAGGATAGTAAATGTTCCGGATGTGAACACGAGTTTTACTAATAAAACAACCGAAAGTGTTGTAACCCGAGCCAACCCTGTTTTCGCGGTGCGCACAACAGCCCACTCCAACCGCGAATGCGCCCCCACAGGAGCTGTTGATGAGACACGAACGCCCCCGCCGCCTTTTCCTTGCCGCCACTGCCATGGCCGCGCTCGCGCTTGCCGCGGGCAGCGCGCTGGCCACCGCCGCGTATCCGGCCAAGACCGTGACCATGGTCGTGGCCTATCCGCCCGGCGGCGACACCGACGCCATGGCCCGGCTCTATGCCGACAAGCTGTCGGCGCGCCTGAAGCAGCCGGTCATCGTCGAGAACCGCCCCGGTGCCGGCGGCGTGGTCGGCGCCAGCTTCGTCAGCCGCGCGCCGGCGGACGGCTACACGCTGCTGTACACGCCCAACCCTTTCACGCTGGCGCCGATGGTGCTCAAGCTGGCGCCGTCGGCCAGCTATGACCCGCTGCACGGCTTCACCCCCGTGATCCAGACCGCGGTGCAGGCGGTCCTGCTGGTGGCCAACCCGCAGGCCGGCATCAAGACCGTCGGCGAGATGATTGCCGCGGCCAGGGGCGGCAAGACGCTGACCTATGGCAGCCCGGGCGCGGGTTCGCCAATGCATATCGCCGGCGAGATGCTGAACCGCGCCGCGGGCGTGAAGATCCAGCACGTGCCGTACAAGGGCGTGGCGCCGGCAGTCAACGACGTGGTGGCGGGGCACGTGAACTTTGCCTACGTCACGCTGGGCCCGGTGGCGCAGTACATCAACACCGGCCGGCTGATCCCGCTGGCGATCACGGACGCAAAGCGCTCGCCGCTGCTGCCCAACGTGCCGACGCTGGCCGAGCTTGGCTACAAGGACGTGGTGGTCGGCGCCTGGCATGGCGTGATGGCGCCCAGGGGCACGCCGCCCGAGGTGGTCAAGGTGCTGAACCAGCAGCTCAACGACGTGCTGCGCCTGCCCGACGTGACCGAGAAGATGGCCACCTTCGGCGCCAGCCCGGTGGGCGGCGCCCCGGCCGCGCTGGAAAAGGTCAACGCGGCCGATTACGAGCGGCTGGGCAAGGTGATCCGCGACCTCGCGATCACGGCGGAATGACGCAGGGCACCGCATCGCATTCATGCAACCAGACAAGCAGGAGGCCGGCATGAGCAAGGCCATCGTGGGAAGCTCCACGCCGCAGGTGACCGCGCGGGAAAAGGTCATGGGGCGCGCGCAGTATGCCGGCGACATCAAGTTGCCCGGCATGCTGCACGCCAAGGTGCTGCGCAGCCCGCACCCGCATGCGCGCATCGTGCGCATCGACACCGCCGCGGCGAAGGCGCTGGCCGGCGTCAAGCTGGTGGTGACCGCGCACGATGTGCCCACCCGCAACTGGGGCCCGCACCGCAAGGAGCAGCGCATCCTGGCCTGCGGCGTGGTGCGCCACGTCGGCGAGGAAGTGGCCGCGGTGGTGGCGGTCAGCGAGGAGATCGCGCGCGATGCGCTGGACCTGGTCCGCATCGAGTACGAGGCGCTGCCCGCGCTGCTGACGCCGGAAGCGGCGCTGGCCGATGGCGCGCCCGAGATCCATGCCGGCACGCGCAATATCGGCCATGAGATGCACATCGTGCGGGGCGACGTGGATGCCGCGTTCGAAGCCTGCGCGGCGGTGTATGAGGCCACCTACGACATGCACTCGCAGTACCCGGGCTACCTTGAGCCGATGGCCTCGGTGGCGGCGCAGGACGGCAACGGGCGGCTCACGCTGTGGGCCTCGACCCAGTCGGTGTTCCTGGCGCGCGCGCGGCTGGCCGAGGCGCTGGACCGGCCGGTCTCGACCATCCGCGTGGTGCAGGCCACCACCGGCGGCGGCTTCGGCGCCAAGATCGTCGAGGAGAACAACAGCCTGATCTGCGCCTTCCTGGCCAGCCGGCTGGAGCGCCCGGTGCGGCTGGTCAACAACCGGCTGGAAGACTTCCAGGGCGCGCGCGCCAGCGTGCCGATGAAAGTGTGGCTGCGCATGGGGCTGTCCGCAGACGGCGTGATCCTGGCCAAGGATGTGCGCATCACGGCCGAATGCGGCGCCTACTCCGGGCTTGCCGGTGATGTGATGCACGTCACCGCCATGCGCAGCGACAACATGCACCGCGTGCAGAACGTGCGCTCGCATGCGGTCATGGCCTATACCAACAACCCGCCGCGCGGCGCCTTCCGCGGCTTTGGCGGGCAGCAGATGCAGTTTCCGCTGAACTGCCACCTGACCGTGCTGGCCGGCATGCTCGGCATGGACCCGGTGGAGGTGCACAAGCGCAATGCGATCGGCGCCGGCGAGACCAGCGTGCATGGCTGGAAGATCAGCAGCACCGGCATGGCCGAGTGCCTGGACATGACCCGCAACGCCATCGGCTGGGACGAGAAGCGCGCCGCCCCGCGCGGCACCGGCACGCGCCGGCGCGGCGTGGGCATTGCCGCGGCCATGCACGTCAGCGGCAACCGCACGCTGGGCAACTGGGACGGCTCGACCATCCTGCTCAAGGTCAACGAGGACGGGCGCGCGATGCTGCAGACCAGCGAGTGCGACATGGGGCAGGGCGCCAACACCATGCTCAGCCAGATCTGCGCGCAGGAGTTGGGCATCCCGCTGTCGCACGTCACCGTGATGGCGCCGGATACCGATACCGCGCCGTTCTGCCTGGGCTCGCTGGCGTCGCGCGTGACCATCATTGCCGGCAACGCGGTGCTGCGTGCCGCGCGCGAGGCGCGCCAGAAGCTGCTGGCCCTCGCGGCGGAGAAGCTTGGCGTGGACGCGGAACAACTGGAGATTGCCGATGGCCGCATCGCCGCGCCGGGCCAGCCCGACAAGTCCGCCACGCTGGCGGAGATCGCGCGGCTGCATATCTTCCGCCACGGCGGCGAGGGCATCCACGTGCGCGCCACCTATGACGCGCCCACGGTGATGCACGACGCCGACTACTACGGCAACGTCGCGCCCGCGCAGTCCTTCGCGGCACAGGCGGTGGAAGTGGAAGTCGACACCGGCACCGGCCAGGTCACCGTGACCGACAGCTTTGTCGCCGACGACTGCGGCAAGGCCATCAACCCGCTCGCCGTGCACGGCCAGACCCACGGCGCGACCGTGCAGGCGATCGGCTGGACCCTGTACGAGAACCTGCAATACGAGGATGGCCGCCTGATGAACGGCAACTTTGCCGACTACACCATGCCTACCGCCGACGCGGTGCCGATGCTGCGCACCGACGTGGTGGAATCGAACGACCCCAACGGCCCCTATGGCGCCAAGGGCGCCAGCGAAACCGCGATCCTGCCGGGCGCGGCGGCGATCGCCAATGCCGTCTTCGACGCCGTGGGCGTGCGCATCCAGTCGCTGCCGATCACGCCTGAGAAGGTGCTGGCGGGCCTGCGCGAACTGAAGCAGAAGGAGGCCGCCCATGCGTGACTTTGCCTTCCTTGAGCCGGCCACCGTGGCCGAGGCCAGCCAGATGCTGGCCGATCTGGGCGACAGTTGCCGCATCCTTGCCGGCGGCACCGCGCTGATGCTCGGCATGCGCCAGCGCATGCTGACGCCTGGCCACCTGGTCTCGCTGGGCCGGCTCGAGGCGCTGCGCGGCATCACCTTCGATGCGCGCGAGGGCCTGCGCATCGGCGCGCTGACGCTGCATGCCGAGGTGGCGCGCTCGCCGCTGGTGCAGGCGCACTACCCGATGCTGGCCAGCATGGCCTCGCGCGTGGCCAATCCGCAGGTGCGCAACCAGGGCACCATCGGCGGCAACCTCTGCTATGCCGACCCCGCCACCGATCCGCCGGGCTGCCTGATGGCGCTGGGCGCGCGGATCGTGGTCAGCGGCCGAGGCGGCGAGCGCGAGATCGATATCGAGGACTTCCTGGTCGACTACTACGTTACGGCACTGGCGCCGGACGAGATCGTCACGCAGATCCGCGTGCCGGCGCCGGGTGCCGGCGCCGATGGCCGCTATGCGCGTTTCCTGCGCACCGCCGCCGAGCACCGGCCGCTGGCCAGCGTGGCACTGGCGGTGCGGCGCGAGGGCGCGTTCTGCGTCGAGGCACGGCTGGCCGTGGGCGCGTCCACGCCGATCCCGGCCCGGCTGCGCCGCGCCGAAGCGCTGCTGGCCGGCAAGGCCGTCACCGCGGAACTGGCCGAGGAAACGGCCGCCATTGTCGCCGCGGACATCAACGCGGTCTCGGACATGCGCGGGTCCGAAAGCTACCGGCGCGAGATGGTGCGGGTAGTCGCGCGCCGCACCATTGCCGAGCTGTTTGGCGTGGCATCGGAGTAAGGAGTCTTCATGAACCAAGTCAGCATCGAACTCACCGTCAACGGCGAAGAACACCAGGTGGAGGTGCCGGCGCGGCGCCTGCTGTCCGACCTGCTGCGCGACGACCTGAACCTGACCGGCACCAAGCGCGGCTGCGAGACCGGCATCTGTGGCGCCTGCTCGGTGCTGGTCGACGGCGAGGTGGTCAAGTCCTGCCTGATGCTCGCCGTGCAGGCGCGCGGGCGCCATGTGATGACCGTGGAGGGGCTGGCCGCTGATGGCCAGCTGCATCCGCTGCAGCAGTGCTTCATGGACAACGGCGGGCTGCAGTGCGGCTATTGCACGCCGGGCTTCCTGATGGCCTCGTGCGCACTGCTTGCCAACAACCCCAACCCGACCGAAGACGAAGTCCGCCACGGCCTGAACGGCAACCTGTGCCGCTGCACCGGCTATGTCGGCATCGTTGAATCGGTCCTGTCCGCCGCGGAGAAAATGCGTGGAAATTGAAAAGACCCTGGTCACCGCGGCGCCGCCGGCGCGCGTGTGGGAGCTGCTGCTCGACCCCAACGTGATGGGCGCGTGCGTGCCCGGCATGGAATCGATCGAAGTGCTGAGCGATGTCGAGTACATCGCCCATATGGCGGTCAAGATCGCCTTCATCAACGCGCGCTTCCGGCTGCATACGAAGATCGTCGAGACGCGCGCGCCGCATTACCTGCGCACCGAGGGCACTGGCGAGGACGCCTCGGTGGCCAGCTCGCTGCGCCAGTCGAGCGAGCTCTTCCTGACCGCGCTGGACGATGGCGGCACGCAACTGCGCATCAGGGTGCAGGTGGACGTGCTGGGCCGGCTGGGCACTTTCGGCCTGAGCGTGATGAAGACCAAGGCCGACCGCATGTGGGACGAGTTCGGCGCCAACCTGCTGGCGCGGCTGTCGCCGCAGGGGGCGCAGGCAGCGCCCGAGCCGGCGGCGAAGTCCGCACCCGCGGCACCGGTTGCATGGGCCGCGGCTGCCAACGGCCATGCGGTGCTGCCGACGCGGTCCGCGCCGCCCGCACCCGCCGCCGGCGGGCTGTTCTCGCGGCTGTTCGGGCGCGGCGAGGCCGCGCGCGGGCCGCTGTCGGATATCTGCGTCGAGCTGCGCCGCCGCGACGAGACCATCGTGGTGCGGTGGCCCGCCGCCCAGGGCGAGCAATGCGCGGCCTGGCTGCGCGACTACCTGCGCCCGGGGGCATAGGCGGGGCCAGGGCGGGGTCTGCCGGCAATACGGGTACCCTACGGGGTGCAGGCGTGATATATGAGAGCGTTACGCCAAGACCGAATATTGCAGAGACAGACCATGACGACCGATTCGCCGCAGGAAGACACGCAGGAAAGCGGCCAGGAGGGCGCCCCGGAGAGCGCCCAGGACAAGTACATCGTGCCGGGGCTGGAGCGCGGCCTGCGGCTGCTGGCCGAATTCAGCAGCCGTGAGCGCACCTTGTCGGCGGCCGAGCTGGCGCGCCGGCTCAAGGTGCCGCGTTCGACCGTGTTCCGGCTGCTGGCCACGCTGGAAATGATGGGTTTTGTCGAGCGCACCGACGGCGGGCGCGAGTTCCGCCTGGGCATGGCGGTGCTGCGGCTGGGCTTTGACTACCTGGCCTCGCTGGAGCTGACCGAGCTGGGCCGCCCGCTGCTGGACCGGCTGCGCGACGAGATCCACTATCCGTGCAACCTGGTGGTGCGCGACGGGCGCTCCATCGTCTATGTGGCCAAGTCGGTGGCCTCGCGCCCGTTTGCCAGCACGGTCAACGTCGGCACCCGGCTGCCGGCGCACGCCACCGTGCTGGGCCGCGTGCTGCTGGAGGACCTGTCGCTGGCGGAACTGCGCGCGCTGTATCCGGAGGAGCGCCTGGAGGTGTATTCCGAAAGCACGCCGCGCACCGTCGAAGAGCTGTACGACATGGTCCAGCGCGACCGCCAGCGCGGCTATGTGCTGCATGAAGGGTTCTTCGAGGCCAGCATCTCCACCATCGCGGCGCCGGTGCGCGACCGCAGCGGCAAGGTGGTGGCGGCGCTGGGCGCGACCATCCCGGCCTCGCGTATCGATCCGGACCAGCTCGACAACGTGGTGGAACAGGTCAGGCGGGCGGCGGCCGAGCTGTCGAGCCTGCTCGACTACCGGCCGGAGGTGCAGAAACCGTTCGCGTGACGGCAGCGCGCGCCGCCAGCCATCCAATGGGAAGCAATATGCAGCAACGCAAGACATACAACAGGCCGCCGCGCCGGCGGCAATGGCTGGCCGGCACGGCGCTGGCCGCTGCGCTGGCGGCGTGCGTGCCGTGGCAGGCGGCGCAAGCCGCCGGCTGCGCCAATGTGCGCATCGTGGTGCCGTTCCCGGCCGGCGGGCCGGCAGACCAGCTCGCGCGCACGCTGGCGCACGGGCTGCAGCAGCGGCGCGGCACGCCGTTCGTGGTCGATAACAAGCCTGGCGCCAACGGCAATATCGGCATCGACACGGTGCGGCGGGCACCGGGCGACGGCTGCACGCTGCTGGTGGCCCCGGCCGGCAACCTGACCATCAACCCGACGCTGATGCCGGCGCTGAGCTACAACGTCGAGCGTGATTTCCAGCCGGTGTCGCTGCTGGCGGGGTCGCCCAACGTGCTGGCGGTGCATCCGTCAGTGAAGGCGAATTCCGTGCAGGACCTGGTCAGGCTGGCACAGCAGGCAGAGAAGTCCGGCAAGCCGCTGGGCTACGCCAGCCCGGGCGTCGGCAGCGGCCTGCACCTGGCCGGCGAGCTGTTCCGCAACAAGGCCGGCATCACGCTGCTGCACGTGCCCTACAAAGGCACCACGCAGGCGCTCAACGACGTGGTGGGCGGGCAGGTGCCGATGCTGTTCGGCACGTGGCCGGCGCTGGCGCCGTTCATCCAGTCCGGCGCGCTGCGCGCGCTGGCGGTGACGCAGCCCAGGCGCTCGCCGGCCGCGCCGAACGTGCCGTCGCTGGCCGAGCAGGGCGTGCCCGGCATCGACGTCAGTTCCTGGTATGCGCTGCTGGTGCCCAGGGCCACGCCGCAGCCGGCGGCCGATGCGCTCAGCGCCGACGTGCGCGCGCTGCTGGCCACGCCCGCGGTGCGCGCCGAGCTGCAGCGCCAGGGCATGGAGCCGGTGGGCAGCACGCCGCAGGCGCTCGAGGCGCGCATCCGCGACGAAACCGCGGCGTGGGCGAAGCTGATCAAGGCGTACGGGATTACCGCGGAGTAGCGGCGGAGCGGTATCCCATCAGGCCCGACAGGTCGCGCGCGGCCTGCCCGACTTCCTTCGCCACGCGCTCGCGCAGCGCGCCATCGGCGTCAAAGCGCTGCTGCGGTCCCGCCACGCTGATGGCGGCGATCACGTCGCCGTCGGCGCCGCGCACCGGTGCCGCGCAGGAATCGATGCCCGGCTCATAGGCGGAAAAGCTCCAGGCGCAGCCGCGTTCGCGGTCGGCGGCAAGGATATCGGCCAGCCGCGCGTGCGTGGCCGGGCTCTGGCCGGTGACCGTCGGCAGGGGATCGGGTCCCAGCAGCTCGCGCAGCGTCTCCGGCGGCAGCTCGGCAATCAGCATCCGCCCCGGCGTGGTCAGGTGTGCGGCCACGCGGCTGCCCACCTGGATATTGCTGACCAGCGAGGCCGCGGGCATCTGCCGCAGCAGGTAGAGTGCATCGCCGCCATCGCGCACGGCCAGGTAGGCCGACAGCTGCAGCGACGCGCTCAGCCGGGCCAGCACGCGTGCGGCAAAGCTGGTCAGGTCATTGCTGGCCAGCACGCGCGAGGCCAGCTTCAGGAAGTTGAAGCCGACCTGGTGCCCGCCTTGCGGCAGGCGTTCCACCATGCCCTCATGCTCCAGTGTATCCAGCAGCCGCATCACGGTGACGCGGTTCACGTCGATGCGCCGGCCCACTTCGCTCAGGTTGGCGGTGGCGCCGCCCTCGGCGATGAAGCGCAGCAGGCGCAGGCCGCGGATCACCGGCGAGACCAGCTGGGCTTCGCGGGCGTCTTCAGTATCGCCATCGTCGGCAAGGTCAGGCTGTGGGCGGGACTTGGGCATGGTGGTGTCTGCTGTCAACGGAAAACGGCCGCGCAGGCGGCCGTGCTGGCGGAAACGATCGGAGCGGCTTCAGCCAAGCGCGACGTTCCAGGCGTCGTAATCGTACACCCAGTCGGCATTGCCGCCTTCCTTCAGCCAGGCATTGCTGCGCGAGCCGATCTGGATGCGGCTGGTGCGTTCGAGGCGCGCGGCCTGGTAGCGTGCCAGTGCGACGGGCACGCCTGCGGCACCGCCGGGTGCGGCATCGGCAAGGCAGCGCGCCAGCACCACGCCGTCTTCAATCGCCATGCCGGCGCCCTGCGCCATGAACGGCATCATCGGGTGGCAGGCGTCGCCCATCAGCGTGACCGGGCCGGCGCACCATGCCGGCAGCGGGTCGCGCACGTACAGCGCGGAGATCAGCACCTCGTCGCAGGCATCGAGCAGTGCGCGCGCCTCGGGGTGGAAGCTGGCATAGGCGCTGCGCAGGTCTTGCACGCGGCCCGGTGTGGTCCAGGACTCATGGCGCCAGGCTTCCTGTGCGACGGTGGCGAAGATAAAGATGTCGCGGCCGCGGTTGAGCGGGAAGGTGACGATCTGCGTGGCGGCGTCGGGGCCCCACCATTTGGTGAAGGCGCCCAGGTTGGGCACGCCGGCGAGGCGCTCGGCGGGAACGACCGCGCGGTAGGCCACCACGCCGGTGAAGATCGGGCTTTCCTGGCCGAACAGGGCGGTGCGCACGGTCGAGTGGATGCCGTCGGCGCCGACCAGCACGTCGACGCGCTCCTGCGCACCGTTGGCGAAGCGCAGCGTGGCGCCATCGGCATGCGGCTCGATGGCCACGGCCTTGTGGCCAAGGCGCACGCATTCGGCCGGCACGGCGGCTTCCAGTGCGGTCATCAGGTCGGCGCGGTGCATGGTCAGCTGCGGAGCGCCGTAGCGGCGCTCGGCGTCTTCCTGCATCGGCAGGCGGGAAGTTTCTTCGCCGGTGTCCCACGTGCGGCTGATGCGGTGGCTGGGGCGTGCGGCGGTTTCGCGCAGGGCGTCGCCGATGCCTAGCCCGTCGAGGGCGCGTACGGCGTTGGGGGTCAGGTTGATGTCGGCGCCTACGCGGGCGAAGCGGGGGGCTTGTTCGTAGACGATTGCGTCCAGGCCGAGCTTGCGCAGTGCGATGGCTGCGGCGAGGCCGCCGATGCCGGCGCCGTTGATTCCGATCTTGAGGGGCATTTGGTCTACCTGCTTGGCTGTGTTCAAAAATGTACTATATGTTCATAAAAATATATGAGCGTAGAGGTAACCAGTCAATTAAGGGTGAACCCCTAGGGAGTGGTTTTCAGTCCTTTGGTGAGCTGGGGGCAATGCGGTCGGTTTGTGGCTTCCGGCAGCGTGGCTGTTTCGCCGGCGTAGCCGGCGAGTCACTTTTTGTCCGAGCGACAAAAAGTAACCAAAAAACGCGTCGCCTATGCGGCTGGCAATAAATTCCACGTTTTTGTGGTTCGCGCGGTGGTGGTTTCCGTTCCGCGTGGTTGGCCGTTCGACCTTGCTACGCCATGTGAGTTAGGGACAGTGCCTGCGTCAACCCACTATTGAACGATCCCCATGCAGGGCGTAGGCCGCCTGCTGCCAGCCGTATCGCGGGGACGCCTACGGCTGCAACGCAGGCTCAAAATGCGCTGACGGTCATTGGGCGCTTGCGCGGAGCGCAGCCGAAGGCGTTGATGCGATGTCGCCGGCCCAAAAAAAGCAGCCGCACACGGCGGCTGCTCTTGAAACCATCACTGGTACACGAACGCTCAAAGCCCCAGCACGAGCTTGGCAATGATATTGCGCTGGATCTCGTTGGAGCCCCCGTAAATCGACGCCTTGCGATAGTTGAAATAGCGCGGCGCGAGCACGGCAGCATATTCAGGGCCGACACGCGGCGCGGCCTCGCGTCCCTGCAAATGAGCCCAGGTGTCCTGCACGAACGGCAATGCCGCCGGGCCTGCAGCTTCCACGGCAAGTTCGCTGGCCGCCTGCAGGGCCTCGGTGCCCGTGAGCTTCAGCATGCTCGACGCAGCCCCGATCGAGGTTCCGGATTCCACGCCTGAGAACACCCGTAACTCAACCGCTTCCAGCGCGGCAGCACGCAGGTGCAGCGCCGCCAGCTTGCGGCGGAAGGCGGGATCGTCCAGCAGGCGGCCACCGTCGTCGGCAGGCTGCTCTGCCGCAATCTCCGCGATCTTCGACAGTTGCTTGCGCAGCATCGGGCTATACGTACCGCCGCGCTCGAACTCCAGCAGGTACTTGGCGTAGGTCCAGCCCTTGCCTTCCTCCCCGATGCGGTTGGCTGCCGGCACGCGCACGTTCTCGAAGAAGACCTGGTTCACTTCCTGCTGCCCGGTCATGGGGCCGTCCAGCGTCGGCAGTGCCGACACCGTGATGCCGGGGGTATGCATGTCGAGCAGCAGGAACGAAATCCCTTCCTGGCGCTTCGATTCGCGGCTGGTGCGCACCAGGCAGAACATCCAGTCGGCCCACTGCGCATGCGTGGTCCAGATCTTGGAGCCGTTCAGGATGTAGTGCTCGCCGTCGCTGTCGGTGCCGTGGTCGGCGCGCATCTGCAGCGAGGCCAGGTCGGAGCCGGAGTTGGGTTCGGAATAGCCCTGGCACCACCACACGTCCGAGCTCAGGATCGGCGGCAGGAAGCGCTGCTTCTGTTCGGGCGTGCCGTACTTCATGATCACCGGCGCCACCATCTTCAGGCCCATCGGCGACACTGGCGGGCAGCCGGCGGCGGCCAGTTCCGACTGGAAGATAAAGCGCTCGGTCGAGCTCCAGCCCGGGCCGCCGTATTCTTTCGGCCAGTTCGGCGCGGCCCAGCCGCGCGCGTGCAGCGCCTTCTGCCAGCGCAGCTGCGCGGCCTTGTCGAGGTAGCCGTTCTTGGACTGCGTCATCATCGCGCGCAGGTCGGCGTCATAGGCCTGGGCGATCCAGGCGCGCACGTCTTCACGGAACTGCTGGTCTTGCGGGGAGAAATCGAGATTCATCGACGGGCCTCGCTGGGTATTCGTCTGGGTTCGGGGATGCCGGCTTCAGGCCGCGGCCTGGGCGGGGTAGAGCAGGTCGGCGTAGCGGCGCAGGTGGTGCTCGGCCGAGCCCAGCTGCAGGTCGATCGCGGTGACGCGCTTGAAGTAGTGGCCCACGGCCAGCTCTTCGGTGACGCCCATGCCGCCGTGGATCTGCACCGCCGCCTGGCCGACAAAGGCACCGGCCTGGCCGGCCTGGATCTTGGCCGCGCACGCCGCCTGGGCGCGTGCCTGCGGCGCGCCGGCCGCCTGCATCGCCGCCACCTGGGTCAGCGCCACGGATTGCTCCAGCTGCATGTACATGTCGGCCATGCGGTGCTGCAGCACCTGGAAGGTGCCGATCGGCACGCCGAACTGCTTGCGCTGGCGCGCATAGTCGATGGTGTCGGCCAGCATGCGCGCCATCGCGCCATTGGCTTCGGCGCAGAGCGCGACCATGGCTTCGTCGCACAGCTGTTCGATCAGAGCAAAGGCTTCGCCTTCGGCGCCGATGCGCTGGCTGGCCGGCACCTGCACGTTGTCGAGCAGCACCTCGGCGGCACGCAGGCCGTCGAAGGTCGGGTACTCGCGCAGCGTTACGCCCGGCGTGTCGCGTGCAATCCAGAACAGGCTGATGCCATCCCGGTCGCGGCGCGCGCCGGAGGTGCGGGCGCTGACCACCAGGTGGGTGGCGAACGGCGCGCCGACCACGGCGTGCTTGTGCCCGCTCAGCTTGTAGCCGTTGCCCTGGCGCGTGGCGCTGGCCTGCACGTCGTGGCGGCAGTAGCGGCTGGCGGGTTCGGCGTGGGCCCAGGCGGCGGTGGCTTCGCCGCCGATGATGGCCGGCACCCACTGCGCGGCCAGCTCGGGGCTGCCGTGCATCAGCGCGCCGCCGCCCAGCACCACGGTGCCCAGGTAGGGCTCCAGCGCCAGGTGGCGGCCCAGTTGTTCCATCACGATCATGTGCTCGGCCGCGCCGCCGCCCAGGCCACCACCGAGCGTCTCGGGGTAGGCCGCGCCGAGAATGCCGAGCTCGCGGGCGAATGCGCGCCAGCAGTCCGGGCGCCAGCCCGCGGCGGACTGCACGGCAGCGCGGCGGGCTTCGAAATCATAGTGGTCGGCCAGGTAACGCGCGAGCGTGTCGCGCAGCATCGACTGTTCTTCGCTGAACTGGAAATCCACCTTGGCTCCTTCGGAATGGGGGTGAGGCGTGATTGCGGTAGTCTGGCGGGCATCATCCTGCCAGGCCGCCTAGTGGCGCATCGTCGCATCGGACGAAGCTGTCCCGGCGCGCCCGCGGCCCTGTTTTGCGGCACTGCGGCAAAACGGCGGCGGTGCCGCTTCGTCGCTTCCGACGATGGTTGAACCGGCTGGGGTTCCGAGAATGCGGTACCGGCATCCGCCAACACACCGACACCCTCGAGGAGTCCAACGCCATGCATCCGCACATCCACGCGCAGCGCACACCCGAAAAGCCAGCCGTCATCATGGGTGGCAGCGGCGCAGTCGTCACCTACCGTGAACTGGACGAACGCTCGAACCAGGTCGCCCACCTGTTCCGCAGCCAGGGACTGCAGCCCGGTGACCGCGTGGTGTTCATGGTCGAGAATCATCCGCGCCTGTTCGAACTGTGCTGGGGCGCGCAGCGCAGCGGCATTGTCTATGTCTGCCTGAGCACGCGGCTGAACGTGGCCGATGCCGCCCACATCATCAATGACAGCGGCGCCAGGCTGCTGGTCACCACGCACGCGCAGGCCGAGGTTGCGGCTGCCCTGGTCGGGCAGACGCCGGCCTTGCGCGGCAGGTTGATGCTGGACGGCACCGTGCCGGCCTATGACGCGTACGAGACCGCGCTGGCGCGCTGCCCGGCAACGCGCATCGATGACGAAGTGACCGGCGGCGACATGCTGTATTCGTCCGGCACCACGGGCCGGCCCAAGGGGGTGTATGCGCCGCCGTCGAGCCCGAATATCGACGATCCCACGACCCTGACCAGCCTGTGCCAGCGGCTCTATGGCTTCGATGCCGAGACGCGCTACCTGTCGCCCGCGCCGCTGTACCACGCGGCGCCGCTGCGCTACAACATGACCGTGCAGGCGCTGGGCGGGACTGCGGTGGTGATGGAGCATTTCGATGCCGAGCACTACCTGCAGCTGGTGCAGCAGCACCGCATCACGCATACGCAGCTGGTGCCGACGATGTTCTCGCGCATGCTCAAGCTGCCCGAGGCGCAACGCCAGGCCCATGACGTGTCGTCGCTGCGCGTGGCGATCCACGCGGCCGCGCCGTGCCCGGTGCAGGTCAAGGAAGCCATGATCGCGTGGTGGGGGCCGGTGATCTGGGAGTACTACGCCGGGACGGAGGGCAACGGCGTGACCGTGGTCAGCACGCCGGAGTGGCTGGAGCGCAAGGGCACGGTGGGCCGGGCCATGGTCGGCAAGCTGCGCATCTGCGGGCCGGACGGCGCGCTGCTGCCGCCGGGCGAATCGGGCACGATCTACTTTGCCGAAGGCCGCGACTTTTCGTACCACAACGACGAGGCCAAGACCGCGGAGTCGCGCCACCCGCAGCAGCCTGACTGGAGCACCATCGGCGATGTCGGCTACGTGGATGCGGACGGCTACCTGTACCTGACCGACCGCAAGGCCAACATGATCATCTCGGGCGGCGTCAACATCTACCCGCAGGAGGCCGAGAACCTGCTGATGACGCATCCCAAGGTGATGGACGTGGCCGTGATCGGCGTGCCCAACGAGGACTTCGGCGAAGAGGTCAAGGCCGTGGTGCAGCCGGCCGACATGGGCCAGGCCGGTCCCGAGCTGGCCGCGGAACTGATCGCGTTCTGCCGCGCCAACCTGTCGGCCATCAAGTGCCCGCGCTCGGTCGACTTCGCGTCGGAGCTGCCGCGCCTGCCGACCGGCAAGCTGCTCAAGCGGCTGCTGCGCGACCGCTACTGGGCCGGCCACGCCAGCAAGCTGGTGTAGGCCACTTGCCGCCGCCCGCATTTTCGCGAGTGCGGCGGTTTACGTCATAATCCTCCGTTACATCACAGCCACGGCCGCCCGGCTGCATCCGCAGCGCGGGCGGGCGCATCGCGCGGCCTGCAACGGCAGCGATGTGCGGGAGACGACAACAGCCAATGGCAAGTATCGAGGAGACCGGACGGCGCGCGCCGCCGCCCGCCGGCGCCGCATCGCTGGCGGCCAAACTGCGTCCGCCGCTGCTGACCCCGTTCCAGGTCGAGCGCGCGGCGATCTGCGAGGCCGTGTGCGCGGCCGGTTTCGTCAGGCTTGTGCTGGTGCGTGCACCGGCGGGCTTCGGCAAGACCACGGCCATGCTCCAGTGTCGCGCGCGCCTCGAGGCCGCGGGCGGGCGCACCGCCTGGCTGACGCTGGATCGGTCGGACAATGATGCCTCGCGCTTTCTGGGGTCGGTCGAAGCTGCCATCGCGCAGGGCCTGGGCGGCGGCGGCCCCGGCCGGTCCGCGCACGCGACGCTGGCACAGGATCCCGGCGAGCAGGCGCTCGCGCTGATCGACCGCCTGGCCAGCCATAACGGCGCCTTCACGCTGTTCCTCGATGATTTCGAAGCGATCCAGAACGCCGCCGTGACCGGGCTGGTCTGGCAACTGGTGGAAAGCCTGCCGCCCGGCTGCCGCGTGGTAATCGGCACGCGCTGGGTGCCGGAATCCGGCCTGGGCCGCCTGCGCGCGCGCGGCGAGCTGCTTGAGATCGAACCCGCGCAGCTGCGTTTTTCCGCCAGCGAAACCGCATCCTTCCTGCGCCATGCGCGCGGGCTGAAGCTGGAGCAGGCGGCCATCAGCGCGCTGCACCGGCGTACCGAGGGCTGGGCCACTGCCTTGTGGCTGGCGTCGGTCGCGCTGGAGCGGCGCAGCCAGCCAGAGGGTTTTATCGCCGGCTTCTCCGGCTCCAACGCGGCGATTGCCGACTACCTGGTCGAAGACGTATTCCTGCACCTGCCCGAGGCGGTGCGCGACTTCCTGCTGCGCACCTCGATCCTGGACCAGTTGTGCGGGCCGCTGTGCGACGTCGTGTGCGAGCCCGCGACAGCTGGCAGCAGCGACGAGATCCTGGCCTGGCTGGAGCGCGCCAACCTGTTCCTGCTGCCGCTGGAGAGCGAACGCTATGGCGAGCGTGGCTCCGGTGCGGCATCGGAGCAGTGGTACCGCTATCACAGCCTCTTTTCCGGCTTCCTGCGCGGCCAGCTGGCGCAGGCCATGCCTGACGCCGTGCCGCAGCTGCACCTGTCGGCATCGCGCTGGTATGAGTCGCAGGGGCGCCCGGTGCCCGCCATCGAGCATGCCTTCGCGGCCGGTGCGCTGGCGCGCGCGCTGCCGTTGCTGGACGGCGCCGCGGACGACCTGCTGGCGCAGGGCCGCATGCGCCTGCTGACGCGCTGGCTGGAGGCGGTGCCGGCGGAAGAACTGGCGCGCTGGCCCAAGCTGCAGATCGCGCGCGTGTGGGCGGTGTCGTTCACGCGCGGCCCGGCCGAAGCCATCGCCCTGCTGCAGCAGATCCCCACCGAGGGCGCGGCCGGCGACCTGCTGGCGCATATCCGCGCGCTGCGCCACATGCTGCTGAACATGATGGACCGCTTCGACGATGCGCGCGCCTTCGCCCGCAATGAGCTGCCGCCGTTGCCGATGGGCTATGCCTTCCCCGATGCGATCCTGGGCACGTCGATGGCGCGCCTGGCTGCAGTCGCCGGCGACTACCCGGAGGCACGCCGGCTGCTGCAGGTGGCGCGGCACGCGGTGCGCGGCTCGGACAGCAATTTCAACAAGATTTTCTCGGAATCGGTCGAAGGGCTGATCGACCTGCGCCAGGGGCGGCTGCAGCAGGCCCTGGCACGGTTCCGCATCGCCGCCAGCACGATGCTGCCGAACCGCTTCGGGCCCACCAACGGCAATGCCATGGCCGGCATCCTGCTGGCCGAAGGCCTGTACGAGAGCGGCGATTCCGAGCGCGCCAGCCGATTGCTCAACGTCTACCTGCCGCTGTCGCGCGACCTCGGGCTGCCGGACCAGATCATCACCGGGCACACGGTGCTGGCCCGCATTGCCTTCGAGCGCGGCGAAGCCGACCAGGCGCATGAATGGCTGGCGCAACTGGAAGCGCTGGGGCACCACCGCGGGCTGACGCGGCTGGTGATGGCGGCAATGCTGGAGCGCGCACGGCTGGCACTGCGCCAGGGCAATGTCCACGCGGCGCAGGAGGCGATCGAACGCGCCGCCGATCCGGCGCTGTGGCGCACGCGGCCCGGGGTCAGCTCCTTTGCCAGCGATGTCGAGGACATCACCCTTGGCCGGCTGCGGCTGGACCTGTATGCGCGCCCGGGCACGCCGGTGCGCGAGGCCATCGAGCGCGAGCTGGCGGCTGCCGCCGGCAACCAGCTGATGCGCCGCGCGCTCAAGCTGCGCATCCTGCTGGCGCAGGCGTGCCAGCGCACCGGCGACGGCGCGCACGCGCTGGTGGTGATGGGCGAGGCGCTGCGTTTCGGCGCTGCCGAAGGCTTTGTCCGCATCCTTACCGACGAGGGCGACGATGTGCGCAGGCTGGTGGCCGATGCCTGCTCGCGCCAGTCGGCCAGCCTGCCTGCTCCCTATGTGGAAAAGCTGCTGCAGGCCTGCGGCCAGGCCGGGGGCGAGCAGGCCGCCGGTGCCGGCCGGCCGGCGCCGGCCGCGCTGGTGGAGCCGCTGACGCCCAAGGAGCAGAAGGTGCTGCACCTGCTGGCCGAGGGCTATTCCAATGTGGCCATGGCCGAGCGCCTGTTCGTGTCCGAAACCACGGTGCGCACGCACCTGCGCAATATCAGCGCCAAGCTGCACGCCAGCAACCGCACCCAGGCGGTGGCCATCGCACGCCAGCTCGGGCTGCTCTGAGGCCGCGCGCGCAGGCCAGCCCGCGCGCGCGGTTGCGGCTCAGATGCCCATAAACTCCGTGAATTCCTCCAGCGGCGCGCGCACGGCACGCAGCTGGTTGGCGGGCGCCTCGGGATCCTCGTAGCCGATTGCCATGCCGGTGAACAGCATCCGTTCGGCAGGCAGCGACAGGAACTTGCCGATGGTCTGCGGGTACATCGCCCAGCATTCCTGCGCGCAGCTGTCCAGGCCTTCTTCACGCAGCAGCAGCATCACGGTCTGCAGGTACATGCCCAGGTCAGACCATTGCGGCGGGCCCATGCGGCGGTCCACGGTGCAGAACAGTGCCAGCGGCGCGCCGAAGAAGGTGAAGTTGTTGGCAAACTGCGCCAGCCGCCGCGCCTTGTCCTCGCGCGGGATGCCGAGGTAGTGGTAGAGCGCCTCGCCCACCTGGAAGCGGCGGTCGCGGTAGGGCGAGACCAGCTCGCGCGGGTAGATGTCGTACTCGCGCTCTTCACCCGCGGGCGCCTGGGCGATGCGCTCGCGCATGATGGCGCGCAGCCCCTTCAGGGCTTCGCCGCCGACGACATGGATATGCCAGGGCTGCAGGTTGCCCCCGGAGGGCGCGCGCGCGGCGGCGTCGAGCACGCGGCGGATGGTGTCGGGCGCAACGGCCCGGGGCAGGAAGCCGCGGACGGACTTGCGGCTGGTGACGGCTTGGCTGACTTTCATGCGTATTCCGGAAAAGTTGCGCTTCAGATGAAGGGCGGCTCGCTGGTCCAGTCGAAGAAGTCCGGCATGTCGTGCGACACGGTTTCCGGGAAGGCGGCGGGACGCTTCTCCAGGAAGGCGCTGACGCCTTCCTTCACGTCGGCGGAGCGCCCGCGCGACTGGATCGCGCGGCTGTCGAGCTTGTGCGCTTCCATCGGGTGGCTGGCGCCGGCCATGCGCCAGATCAGCTGGCGCGAGATCGCTACCGAAACCGGCGCGGCATTGGCGGCGATCTCGCGGGCAATGGCCTGGGCGGCAGGCAGCAGGTCTTCGGGCGCGTGCAGCGAGCGCACCAGGCCGCGCTCATGCGCTTCCTGGGCCGAGAACACGCGGCCGGTATAGCACCATTCCAGCGCGGTCGAGATGCCGACCACGCGCGACAGGAACCACGACGACGCCGCTTCGGGCGTGATGCCCCGGCGCGCAAAGACAAAGCCGAACTTGGCGTCGGTCGATGCCAGCCGGATATCCATCGGCAGCTGCATGGTCACGCCCACGCCGACCGCGGCGCCGTTGACCGCGGCGATCACCGGCTTGAGGCTGCGGAAGATGCGCAGCGAGACGCGCCCGCCGCCGTCGCGGTGCGCGCTGTCGGGGCTGGCGCCATAGCGCTTCTCGAAGTCGAAGGTGGAACTGCCGCCGGACAGGTCGGCGCCGGCGCAGAAGGCCCGGCCCGAGCCCGTGACGATCACGGCGCGCACGTTGTCGTCGGCATCGGTGGCGTCGAACGCGGCGATCAGCTCATGCATCATCTGCGCGGTGAACGCATTGAGCTGGTCCGGGCGGTGCAGGGTGATGGTGGCGACACCGTCTGCAACGGCGTAGCGCAGGGTTTCGAACGAAGGCGTGGCTTGCGTCATGGGAGGCTCCTGCCGGGATTGCTGCAAACAAGGGAGGAAGGGTGCCGGGGCGGGGCGCCGGCACGGGGCTCGGTCAACACTAGTGCAGAATGCGCCGCCCGCAATCGTCGCTTCCGACGAGGCTCGGAATTGGCACCTGGCCGTAGACTGATCCCGATCAAGCGGCAGGGCCGGCACTACCGCGCGCCTGCCGGCGCAGACAGCAAAGGGACAACCATGAAGACACGAATTACCGAACTGCTTGGCATCCGCTACCCGATCATCCAGGGTGGCATGCAATGGGTTGGCTACGCCGAGATGGCCTCGGCCGTTTCCAACGCCGGCGGGCTGGGCATCCTCACGGCGCTGACGCAAGCCACGCCCGAGGACCTGGCCGAAGAGATCCGCCGCTGCCGCGAGATGACCGACAAGCCGTTCGGCGTGAACCTGACCCTGCTGCCGTCGATCAACCCGCCGCCGTACGCGCGCTACCTCGACGTCATCATCGAGAGCGGCGTCAAGGTGCTGGAAACCGCCGGCAACAACCCCAAGGAACATATCGCGCGCGCCAAGGCCGCCGGCATCAAGGTGATCCACAAGTGCGTGGCGGTGCGCCATGCGCTGTCGGCCGAGCGCCTGGGCGTGGACGCGGTGTCGATCGACGGCTTCGAGTGCGCCGGCCACCCCGGCGAGGACGACGTGCCCGGCATGGTGCTGATCCCGCAGGCGGTGCGCAAGCTGTCGATCCCGGTGATCGCCTCCGGCGGCATCGCCGACGGGCGCGGCATGGCGGCGGCGCTGGTGCTGGGCGCCGAGGGCGTCAACATGGGTACGCGCTTCTGCGCCACGCGCGAGGCGCCGATCCACGACAACGTCAAGCAGGCGCTGGTGCAGGCCAGCGAGCGCGACACCAACCTGATCTTCCGCACGCTGCACAACACCGCGCGCGTGCTCAAGAACGCCGTGTCGGACGAGGTGGTGAGCATTGAGCGCCGCCCGGGCGGCGCGCAGTTCGAGGACGTCAAGCACCTGGTCGCCGGCGTGCGCGGCAAGGCGGCGCTCAAGGCGGGCGAGACCGACGGCGGCATCATCAGCGCCGGCCAGTGCGTGGGCCTGATCGACGACGTGCCCAGCTGCGAGGAGCTGATCACGCGCATGGTGGCCGATTGCCGCGAGCACCTCAGCGTGGCCTCGCGCTTCTTTGCCTGACGCCATGGCCGAGGCTGAAATCGAGGCGGCGATGACCCGGGCCATCGCCGCGCCGGGCGAAGCTGCCGGCGGGGACGTGCCGGAGGGCTTCGTCCCGGTGCGCCGCATGAGCGGCTACATGGCGGGCTTTGGCCAGCTCTACCTGCATGCCGGGCGCCGCACGCTGGCGGTGCGCATTGACGAGAGCCACCTGAACAACCTGGGCATCCCGCACGGCGGCATGCTGGCGACGCTGGCCGATACCGCCATCGGCATGATGATGTCGCTGGAAACCGGGCGCTCCAAAAGCGCGGTGACCGTCAACCTGAGCCTGGACTACCTGGATTCCGCGCGCCTGGGCGACTGGGTCGAGGCCCGCGTGGAGTTCGACAAGCTCGGCTCGCGCCTGCGCTACGGCACCTGCCGGCTGGTCAGCGGCGAGCGCTGCCTGCTGCGCGCGACCGCGATCTTTGCGGTGCTGGCGCCGCGCACCTGAGGTCTGCGGCAAACTTCGTCGCTTCCGACGACGCTTGCCACTGCCCGCAGCGCAACAATGCAAAGCGACACTGCCGGCGCCAGATGCCGGCACTCCGGACAACACCATGGCTGCCCCGGCAGCCTGCACCGAACCAAGGAGATCACATGGCAGAGGCATATATCGTTGCGGCGGTCCGTACCGCCGGCGGCCGCAAGGGCGGCAAGCTGTCGGGCTGGCATCCGGCCGACCTGGCCGCACAGGTGCTGGACGCGCTGGTGGAACGCACCGGTGCCGACCCGGCGCTGGTCGAAGACGTCATCATGGGCTGCGTGAGCCAGGTCGGCGAGCAGGCCGGCAACGTGGCGCGCAATGCCATCCTGGCCTCGCGCCTGCCTGAAAGCGTGCCCGGCACCTCGGTGGACCGCCAGTGCGGTTCGTCGCAGCAGGCACTGCACTTTGCCGCGCAGGCAGTGATGTCGGGCGCGATGGACATCGTCATCGCTGCCGGCGTGGAAAGCATGACGCGCGTGCCGATGGGCCTGTCGTCGCAGCTGCCGGCCAAGAACGGTTTCGGCGTGCCCAAGAGCCCCGGTGTCGAGGCGCGCTACCCCGGCGTGCAGTTCAGCCAGTTCACCGGCGCCGAGATGATCGCGCGCAAGTATGACCTGTCGCGCGAGCAGCTGGATGCCTACGCCCTGCAGAGCCACCAGCGCGCCATCGCCGCCACCAAGGCGGGCCGCTTCACTGCCGAAATCCTGCCGGTGGAAGTGCGCACGGCCGACGGTGCCAATGGTGAAATGCACACCACTGACGAAGGCATCCGCTATGACGCCACGCTGGAAAGCATCGGCAGCGTCAAGCTGATCGCCGAAGGCGGCCGCGTGACGGCTGCCTCAGCCAGCCAGATCTGCGATGGCGCCGCCGGCCTGATGGTGGTCAACGAGGCCGGACTGAAGAAGCTCGGCGTCAAGCCGCTGGCGCGCGTGCACACCATGACGGTGATCGGGCATGATCCGGTGGTGATGCTGGAAGCGCCGCTGCCGGCCACGGAGGTCGCACTGAAGAAGGCGGGCCTGCGCATCGGCGATATCGACCTGTTCGAAGTCAACGAAGCCTTCGCCCCGGTGCCGCTGGCCTGGCTGAAGGCCACCGGCGCCGATCCGGCGCGCCTGAACGTGCATGGCGGCGCGATCGCGCTGGGCCATCCGCTGGGCGGCTCGGGCGCCAAGCTGATGACCACGCTGGTGCATGCGCTGCATACGCACGGCAAGCGCTACGGCCTGCAGACGATGTGCGAAGGCGGCGGGCTGGCCAACGTGACCATTGTCGAGCGCCTGTAAAGCTGTGAGACTCGCTGCGCGCCGCACAGGCACGCAGCGCATGAATTGCAGCAGCAAGGAGTGGTAAAGGGAGAAGGACCGGCGGCGCGGGCATGTCAGCGTGCCCGCGCCGGCAGCCGGAAAAAAGGCCGCGATATTCGCGGCTTTTTTTGTTTACGGTGTGTCGCGCGTCAGGCGAACGTCACTGCGCTGCGCCGGTCGGCGCGTTCCAGGTGCGGCACGTTGTTGAAGCTCAGCAGCCGCTGCACGCCGCGGCCGACGATGATCTCGCAGAACGCCGTGTTGCGGAACTGCAGGTTCATCTCGATGGCGGCCTGGGCCGGTGCGCCAAGCAGGTCGGCCGTGGCGCGGCCGATGGCGCCACCGGAGCTCACCACCAGGATGGCATCCTCGCGCGTCGTGCCTTCGCTTGCGTGCGCGAGGGCGCCGTTAATGCGGGCGCCGAAATCGGCCCAGCTCTCGGGCATCTCGGCCAGCCCGTCCTGGGTCCATGCCGCGTAGGCGGCGCGGAAGGTGCGCCAGTAATCGTTGTAGTCGCCGTTCTGGTGTGCGCGGTGGTCGGCGCCGCCGGTGTGGCAACGGTACAGCGCCTCGCCGTCGTATTCGTTCAGGCCCGGGTGCGAGACGATCGCCGCCTGCGGCTGACCCATGCCGGCCAGGATCTCGCTGGCGGTGTCCTGCTGGCGCACCAGCGTGCCGGCTACCACGCGGCTGAAGCTGACGCCGCGCTCCTGGAAATACTCGCCCAGCCAGCGCGCCTGCTGGCGGCCGGTCGGCGACAGGCAGTCGTAGTTGGCGGCGCCAAACGAGGCTTGTCCGTGCCGGACGAGGAAAAGCGTGGCCATGAGCGGTCCCGGTGAACGTTGAGGCGGATAGGGCTGCGCCCGGCGCGCCGTTTCGCGGCAGGCCGGGGGCGCCGGGCACGGAACCCGGCGTGGGCACATTCTAGGGAGGTCCGGCGCGCCAGCCAAGCAAGCGCTGCGCAATTCATGGCAGCCATGGCCTGGCTGCATTACCGCGGCTGGCGCGGGCCGGTCGTGTGCTCAGGCCGGCTCTGCGCAGGTGATGCCGAGATAGCCGGCCATCAGGCGGTTGAGTTCCGGGATCATCTGTTCGTCGTCGAGGTGCAGCGGGCCGGAATCGTTGAGCACGGCATTGACCAGCACACTGAACACCGCCTGCATGGCAAAGCGCACGCGCAGCTCGGCGGTCTCGGCAGGCATCGCCAGCCGCGGCACCAGCAACTGCACCATGCGCTCCACGATGGCTTCGCCGCTCTGGCGGTGGGGCACCCATTCCTCGGGCCGCGTGGACGCATGCCGCAGCGACGCGCGGATCACGCCGCGGTTGGCCAGGGTGCCGAGCACCATGAAGCGCGCGGCCTTTTCCAGCAGCACCGGTGTCGGCACGTCCTCCCAGCGCTCCTGCGCCAGGTAGCGCTCGGTCGACGCTGCGGTTTCTTCCATCACCAGCGCGCGCAAGGCCTCGAAATAGGCCATCTTGTCGCGGAAGCGCCCATAGAAGGCACCCACCGACACCTGGCACGCCGCGGCGATCTGCGCCACGGAAACCGCGGCAAAGTCACGCGAGGCAAGCAGTTCCCGGCCCGCGCCCAGCAAGGCTTGTTCGGTCTCGCGCGCACGGCGCTGGCGCGGCGGCTGCAGGATCGAGGGCGTATCGATACGGGGAAAGGAGGCGTTGGCGGTGAAGCCGGATTGGGTCGCTGACATGGGCACTCCGTATTCGAATTCGGATTCGATTTTGAAAATACCGGTGCGTGCCACGACGCGTCAAGGATTTTGTCGGGTGGCAGCCCGGCGTGACGGGTGGGTGGGCTGCGCCGGAGGTGGCGTTGCGGCGCGCATGCGCCGCTTGCCTCGGCGCGGGTCAGAGCGAGCCGAACACGGTGCCCAGTCCGTAGGTGAAGGCTGCCGCCATGCCCCCGATCAGCACCTGCCGCAGCGCCGAGAACCATCCCGGGCGGCCATTGAACGACGAGGTGCCCCAGCCCACCAGGCCAAGGCCGGCCAGGCACGCGACGATGCTGCCGAGTTGCGCCGATGGCCCTGCGGTCACGAGGAATGGCAGCAACGGCACCAGCGCACCGCTGCTGTACAGCACGAAGGAAATCACCGCTGCCTGCACCGGGTTGCCGCCGCGCTCCTGCGGGTTGATGCCCAGCACTTCGCGCGCAAAGGTGTCCAGGGCCGCGCGCGGGTTGCGCATGATCTCGTCGGCGGCGCGCTCGGCATCGGCCGGCAGCACGCCCTTGCCCTCGATCACCGTGACCAGCCGCTGCCGGGCCCGGGTGGCATCATGCGCGAGCTCGTGCGCCATGTCGCGCAGGCGCTTGTTGTTCATCTCGCGGCTGTTGGTCACCGACAGCCATTCGCCCAGCGCCATCGAGCAAGCGCCCGCCGCCAGGCCCGCCAGCCCGGCCAGGATGACGGCCTCGCGCGAGGCCGCCGCGCCCTCCAGGCCCATCACCAGGCAGAAGCTGGACACCAGCCCGTCGTTGACGCCCAGCACGGCTGCGCGCAAGGCGTTGCCGCTCGGTCGATGGATCAGGCGCCGCACGCGGGAGCCGAAGCCGGTTGGAGTGGGGGCGCTCGACAGGGGCATGGTCTTTTGGCGATGGAACGTTGTCAGTTGAAGCGCGGGCCCAGGTCATCCCGCATCCATTCGATAAAGGCGCGCGTGCGTGCCGGCAACAGCCGTGCATGGGGATAGATCAGCGACAGCGGCCATGCCGGCTGCTCGAAATCCTGCAGCACGATGCGCAGTTTGCGTGCTTCGACCAGTTGCGCGACCTGGTAGGACAGGAAGTGGCCGAAGCCCGCGCCTTCGGCACAGGCAGCCACGGCGGGCGCGGTCTGGTTGAATTCCAGGTTGCCGCTGACCTGCACGTGGAACTCCCGGCCGGCTTCCTGGAAGGTCCACCAGTGCGCGTGGTTGCCGGTGAAGCGCACGCAGTTGGCGCTGGCCAGTTCCTCGGGATGGCGTGGCACGCCGTGCTTGCGCAGGTAGGCGGGCGTGGCCACCACCACGCGGCGGATGCTGCCGACGGTCTGCGCCACCAGCGTGGAATCAGCCAGCGGGCCGATGCGCACGCCCACGTCCAGGTCTTCTTCAAGCAGGTTCACCACGCGGTCGGTGAACTCCATGCGGCAGCGCACGCGCGGATAGCGCTGCACGAAACGCGTGACCGCCGGCGCCACATACATCTGGCCGAACAGCACCGAGGCGGTCAGCGTGAGCTGGCCGCTGGGTTCGACATGGCTGGCGGTCAGGCCGGCCTCGACCTCGTCGATGGTGGCCAGGATGCGCCGGCAGCTGTCCAGGTAGCTGCGCCCCTCGCCGGTCAGCGACAGCCGCCGCGTGGTGCGGTTGAGCAGCCGGACCTGCAACTCGGATTCCAGTGCCGCCAGCGTGCGCACCACCGCCGGCAACGAGGTATGCAGCGTCGTCGCGGCTGCCGTCAGGCTGCCCTCGTCGACGATCCGCACAAAGGTCTGCATCGCGCGTAGCTTGTCCATGGCGCCACACATTACTCCATTCTTTGGAGTAGTCAAATATCAATTGCCCTATTTATTGCAACGGCTTCGGCGCCCAGAATCCGGCTATCCCAACCGTTGAGGAGAGTGCCATGCAAGAAACCAATCGCCCCGCCAAGCCGCTGGTGCTGTACCGCTCGCCGGTGTCCGGCCACGCCCATCGCGCAGAACTGTTCCTGGGGCTGCTGGGCTTGCCCTGCCGGCTGGTGGACGTCGACCTGCGCGGCGGCGAGCAGCGCAGCGAGGCCTTCCTGCGCCTGAACCCGTTCGGCCAGGTGCCGGTGCTGGATGACGACGGCGTGATCGTCGGCGATTCCAACGCCATCCTGGTCTACCTGGCCACGCGCTATGACCACGGCCGCTGGCTGCCGCGCGACCCGGTGGGCGCGGCGCGCGTGCAGCGCTGGCTGTCGGTGGCCGCCGGCGACATTGCCTTCGGGCCGGCGGCGGCGCGCCTGGGCGTGCTGTTCGGCAGGCCGGTGGCGATGGACGATGCCGTCACCCGCGCGCAGCGGCTGTTCACGCTGATGGAAACCCTGCTCGCCGGGCAGCCGTTCCTGGCGGCCGACCATGCCACCATCGCCGACGTTGCCGCCTACAGCTATATCGCCCGCGCCGAGGAAGGCAACGTGCCGCTGGTGCCGTACCCCGCGCTGAACGCCTGGCTGCGCCGCATCGAAGCCTTGCCCGGCTTCGTGCCGATGCTGGTGTCGAAGGTCGGCCTGGCGGCGTA
The DNA here is from genome assembly GCF_058782785.1 of Cupriavidus sp. FW306-01-F10A. Lineage (NCBI taxonomy): Bacteria > Pseudomonadati > Pseudomonadota > Betaproteobacteria > Burkholderiales > Burkholderiaceae > Cupriavidus > Cupriavidus sp. FW306-01-F10A. Next base: position 4,477 of record NZ_JBYSYA010000009.1, on the reverse strand, counting down.
GCGCCTGCCGGACCCGCGTATCGCCAATCGATCCGACAAGGAAAAGGAGCTAGTCATGGATCTGCCCACATGGCCGCACGCCGGCCTGCCATTCCACGCCGGCGAACTGGCCGCCCAGGAGCGCGCCGGCAAGCGCGAACGCATGGCCGCGTCCGGCCCGCGGGTGATCCGTGGCGAGATGCCGGAGCAGCACCGCACGTTCTTTGCGCAGCTGCCGTTCCTGCTGGTTGGCGCCGTCGATGCCGACGGGCAGCCCTGGGCCACGATGCTGGCCGGGACGCCGGGGTTTGCGCATACGCCTGACGCCACCCACCTGCGTATCGACGCCGTGCCGCTGCCCGGCGACCCGGCGGCCTCGGCGCTGGCGCAGGGCGCGCGCATCGGCCTGCTCGGGATCGAGCTGCCTACGCGCCGGCGCAACCGCATGAACGGGGTCATCGTGGCGCGCGACGAGGGCGGGATGACGGTCGAGGTCGAGCAGAGCTTTGGCAACTGCCCGCGCTATATCCAGTTGCGCGACGTGAGCCTGGCCGAGCCGGCGCCCGCGCCGCCCGCCTGGCACGGCGACGCGCTGGACGAGCAGGCGGTGGCCTGGCTGCGCGGTGCCGATACCCTGTTCATCGCCACCAGCCACACCGCATCGCCGCAGGACGAGGGCGAGCACACCGGCGGCGCCGATGTCTCGCACCGCGGCGGCAAGCCTGGCTTTATCCGCGTCGACGAGGCCGGCACGCTGACATTCCCGGACTTCAACGGCAACAACTTCTTCAATACGGTCGGCAACCTGCTGGCCAATCCGCGAGCCGGGATCGTGGTGCCGGATTTCGTCGATGGCTCGCTGCTGCATGTGGGCGGGCGCGCCGAGGTGATCTGGGAGGGCGATGAACTGGCGTCATACGCCGGCGCCGAACGGCTGGTGCGGCTGCATGTCGAGCGCGTGGTGCGGCGTGCGGCGGTATTGCCGCTGCGTTTCGGTTTTCGCGAATACTCGCCGGTGCTGGCGGACACGGGCGCGTGGCCGGTGCGTTGAGTCCGGTAGTCCGGGAGATTGTCATAAAAATGACATCAAAAAGTCACAAAAGAGTCACAATGGCGGCTGGCGATTGTCCGTAGCACCCGGAACCAGGGCGCTGGCGGGCAGCCCTGTATCAAGGAGAAATCAACCGTGGACAAGACGAAGAACAAGCCGCAAGCCCGCCGGGACATCCTGAAACACGCACTGCTGGCCCTGGCCGCCGCGCCGCTGGCGCTGGCGGCGGGGGCCGCGCAGGCGGCCTGGCCGGAAAAGCCGATCCGGCTGGTGGTGGCATTCCCGCCCGGCGGCCCGGTCGACACGCACGCGCGCCTGCTGGCCGAAAAGCTGCAGCCGATCCTGGGCCAGACCATCGTGATCGACTACAAGGCCGGCGCCGCCGGCAATATCGGCTCGGACAACGTCGCCAAGTCCGCGCCCGACGGCTACACGCTGCTGCTGGCCAACACCGGGCAGATGGCCATCAACAACTCGCTCTATCGCAAGCTGCCCTACAGCATGCCGAAGGACTTCGCGCCGGTGGCACGCACGGCGCTGATCCCGCTGGTGATGGTGGTCAACAACAACGTGCCGGCGCGCGACCTGAAGGCGTTCATCAGCTATGCCAAGGCCAACCCGGGCAAGCTGAACTTTGCCTCGGGCGGCAATGGCGGCATCTCGCACCTGATGCCGGAAATGTTCAAGCAGGCTTCGGGCACGTTCATCGTCCATATCCCGTACAAGGGCAGCTCGCCGGCGCTGACCGACGTGATGGGCGGCCAGGCGCAGATGATGGCCGACTCGATCCCGCTGTTCACGCAGTACATCAAGGCGGGCAAGGTGCGTGCGCTGGCGGTGACCTCGCCGCAGCGCTCTCCCGCGCTGCCGGATGTGCCGACGATGCAGGAAGCCGGGCTGAAGGGCTTCGAGGTGGTTGGCTTCTACGGCATGCTGGCGCCGGCGGGCACGCCCAGGGACGTGGTCTCACGCCTGTCCGGTGCCTTGCGCACGGTGCTGGCCGACCCCGACACCAAGGCGAAGCTCGAGCAGCAGGGTGCCGAGCCCGCGTGGCAGTCGCCGGAGGCATTTGCCGCCACGATCACGGCCGAGCAGAAGCGCTGGGGGCAGGCAGTGAAGGCGTCGGGCGCAAGTATCGACTGAGCCGGGCTGGTACCCGCGGGTGCCGTGGCTCAGCTGCGGCCCCGATATTTCAGGCTGGCGCAGTGGCCGACGAGCGCGGTGATGCAGCAGGCATCGCCGCGCCATTCGCCGCCGATGACGATGCCGTCCTGGCCGGTCACCAGCTTGCGCTGGCATTGGCCCGGCACCGGCGTGCGCTCCATGCCGGCATCGCGCGGGCCGCTGCCCGGGGCGCGCGCGGGCGCAACCGAATCGTTCCAGACATAGGCCGTGCCGGAGGGCAGGGCCTGCACCGCTTGCGGCGGACCCCACTGGCGCTTCGCCTCATCGACGGGGACGTTTTTCCAGGAATCGAAGACGTCCTGCATGGCGCTGGCCTCCAGGCCGGCGCAGGCACCGGTGATGGCAGCCGCCCACAAGACGGCCAGGCTTGCACGCACGCTGACGGCGCCGCGGGCCGTTTCGGCCGGAAGGATTGGGTTGGCTGGCATGTAGGCTCCGCATCGGCGCAGCCGGCTGCAAGGGCCGGCCTGTGCAGGCTAGCGGAGCCGCGTGCCTCGCTGCAAGCGTGCTCTGCGCGATGACGCACAGAGCGTGGCCGGCTTCAGTCGGAGAACAGGCCCAAGGGGTGCTGTGCGGCAGCCGGCGGCGCCTTGCGGGCGGTCTGCCCGCCCGGGATGCGTGCCGGGCGTGGCGCCTCGGCGGGGGCCTCGGGGGCGGTCAGCGTGAACGGCCTGTGCACGGACAGCGGCACCGCCTGCGGCATCCATTGCGCCAGCCGCGGCGCGAGGATCTGGTATGTATCGAGGTCGAAATGCGCTGGTGCTGCCGCCAGCGCCTGCGCTTCTTCCAGTGTGGCTGCGCAGCCCAGGTAGCACCAGTCGTCGGCGACATGCCACCAGGTGCGTCCGTCGTGCTGCTCGCGCCAGGCGGCCGGGCCATCGAAGGGCCAGGGTATCAGCGCGATCGGCGCCAGCGCGGCGGCCAGCCGGGCGCGGTGCGCGCCCGACGGCTCGGCGCCGACGCAGGCACCGGCGCAGCGATGGACCTGGCGCGCAAAGCAGGGGCTGCCACGGCGGGTGGTTTTCTCCAGCGACAGCGTTGCCAGGCACAGGCCGTGTTCCTGCGCCAGTGCGCGCAAGCGAGCCTCGGCCGCGCCGCGGCTGCCGAACACGCCGAACAGGTCTCGATGCCGGCAGAAATCCGTATCTCGATCCGAGCGCAGGCGTGGCACCGGCAACTGCTGCGGCAGTTCCCAGGCATAGAGCCGGGCATTGCAGCGCAGCAGCTGGTTGTGCACCGGCTGCATCGCCTTGACCAGCCGGGCTTCCAGCAGCAGCGCGCCGGTCTCGCCGCCGGTCTCGCGCCATTCCACACGGCGTACCAGCCGGGCCAGCCGCATGTCCTTGCCGTACCGGTAGTCGCCGGAGAAGTGGGCGCCGATCCGTTGGCGCAGGTGCACGCTCTTGCCGACATAGAGTGGCACGTCCTGGTCGCCGTAGAAGATATAGACACCGGGCGCCGCCGGCACGTCTTCCAGCGCGGTTTCGTCCAGGCCGGCCGGCAGGCTGGCCCGCCGCACCAGCGTGCGCACGGCTGATTCCACCAGGTCGACGGAATACGTGGCATGGATCTTCTGCCAGAACTGCCACAGCAGCTCGGCATCGGCCAGCGCGCGGTGGCGGCCCTTGGGCGTCAGGCCGAAGCGCGCGATCAGCGCATCCAGGCCGTGGCGTTCCACGGACGGGAACAGCGAGCGCGACAGTCTTACCGTGCACAGCACGTCGGCCCGGAAGGTCACGCCGGCACGCCGGAAGGCGTTCTTCAGGAAGCCATAGTCGAAGCGCGCGTTGTGCGCCACGAACAAGCGGCCTTGCAGGCGTTCTGCAAGCGATTCCGCCAGTGACTCGAAGCTCGGCTGGCCGCGCACCATCTCTTCGGTAATGCCAGTCATGCGCTGGATGAACGGCGGGATCGACATGCCGGGGTCGAGCAGGGTGTCCCATTCAATGATGCCGTCCGGGCCGACTTCGACCACGCCGATCTCGGTAATGCGGTCGCGCTGGGCGTCCGCGCCGGTGGTCTCCAGGTCGACAAAGACAATAGGGCGCGACAGCGCCGCGGCGAGAGCTTGGGCGTCGAGCAGGCGCGCCCCTTCCGATGGCAGGTGCGACGGCAGGTAGGTAGGCATGTCAGGCATCTGCCGATTCTAAGGGGGCGCTGATGGTGGCACGAAGAAGTTTTCAAAAACCCCTTGCCAACCCCGCTGCGGTCACTTAATATTCGCCCCCTCGCAACACAACGCAGCGCTGCAAAGCAGACGCA